>JAYVTJ010000231.1:0-6200 GCA_043774415.1 Fimbriiglobus sp.
CGATGTGGATCGCCGCCGCCCGGCGGATGGCCGAGGGCTACATGAACCGGCTGATCATGCCGCAGACGGTCCGGGCGACGTGGGACCTGTTCACCACCACCTGGCGCGGGATCCCGCAGGGCGACAACGCCTTCGGAGTTGCGAACGCGCAGTTCCGGGCTCTGAAGCTGCCGGGCGGACCGGTGCGAGTCGTCGATTCGGTGAGCTATTACAGCGTCGCCGAAACGTGGGTGACGCTCGTCGCGGGCACGGGCTACGCGGTCGATCTCGACAGCGTTCCGGCCCAGGTCTGCCCGCGTCCGGGCGTATCGTGGCCGGTCGTCCGCTCGTCGAGCCTCGGCAACGTGAAGGTGCAGTATCAGGCGGGCTGGCCGACGGCGGCGCCCGAAGACTTGAAAGCCGGGATCCTGCTGCAGGTGGGCTACTGGCACAACAACCGGGGCGATGCGAAGGACGTCGGCGACGGGATGTCGGCCGGCGCGCGGCGGATTTTCGATTCCTACCGACTCCCCGAATACCGGTGATCCATGGCGGCCGCAATCGATCCCTGGGCGAGTTATCAGCCTTCGCCGCTGTCCGCCGGCGACGACGGCGCCGCGATCGCGCCGAGCGATACCACCGACTTGGTGACGGCGGTCAGTGCGATCTGGGTCGGCGGCGCCGGCGATCTCACCGTCGTGACGACGAAGGGCGTGACACTGCTGTTCAAAAATGTGCCGGTGGGACCGTTCAGCCTGCTGAAGGTCGCCCGCGTGAAGGCGACCGGCACGACGGCCACTCTTCTCACGGGTGTGATTTGAGCGCCGGCGGCCCGCTCGCGAAGACGGCGATCGGCGAGATGCGCGATCGGGTCGAATGGCGATCGCCGGTTCGAACCCCGGGCGGCACGGGACAGCAGAAGGTGAGCGGCTCGGCGGTGCAGGCGACGACGTGGGCCAAGGTCGTTCCCCGGCTCGGCGGCGAGCGGCAGACGCACGACGAACAGCAGCCCGATCACTCGCACGCGATCACGATCCGCGGCGGTGTGACGATCCTGCACGACTGGGTCGCGGTCTGGAACGGGCTGACGCTGCAGGTGGTGAGTGCGCCGCCGTCGGGGTCGAGCCTCGCGAACGAGCAGTTGATTTTGTGTCGGGAAATTCCAGCGAGCACGCCGTGAAGGTCACGACCAAAGTCGCCGGGATGCAGGATCTCTCGGCCACGCTGCTGGGGCTGGAGCCGAAGGTCTACCGCAAGGCGGCGCGCGAGTCGATGGACGATGTCTCGAAGCTCGTGCTCGGTGCGGTGCGGGGGAAAGTCGCCACCCGGACGAAGAGCCTGCGCAAGGCCCTCGGCCGCAAGGTGAAGGCCCTGAAATCGGGCACCGGGTATTACGGCGTCGTCGGGCCGCGCAAGGATTCGAAGAAGCGCATCGCCCAGAGCGAGCTCGACTTCGCGGCCGGCAAGCGGAAGCGGGCGATGACGTTCCGCTTCAAGAAGACGGTGAAGCATCAGGGCCGCGAGTTCGTCGTCGATCCGGCGAAGTACGCGCACCTGGTCGAGTTCGGCCACGCCGCCGTGCGACCGAAGAGCAAGAAGGCCCTCAGCGACGGGGCGACCATCTTCGGCAAGCGGACGAAGGCCGTCTCGCCTCAGCCGTTCATGCGGCCGGGCTGGGATGAATCGGAAGCGGCGGCCAAGGGCATCGTGAAAGCGAAGCTCACGGCCGCGACGAAGGAAGCCTCGCGCACGCGGAAGGGGAAGCGATGAGCGATCCCCGGCTGAGCCGCGCCCTCATCGACTGGATCGGCGCCCGCGTGCCGGCCGTGGCGGGGAAGGTGTTTCCCCTCGGCGCGCGGCCCGGCACGCCGGCCCCGTTCGTCACGTACGCGCAGATCTCGCGCGTGCCGGTGACCTACTTCGGCGGACTCTCGGGCCTGACGAAGCGGCGGGTGCAGGTCGACGTCTGGGACACCGACCAGGAGCGGGGCGCGGACATCGCCTTCAAGATCTGCGGACGGAAAGCGGATCCGGGCTTGGATCAGTTTTCCGGAGCGATGGCGTTCGGGGCGATCACCGGCTTCGCGGCCGGGTCGCTCGCGGTGCAGCACATTCGGGCGTCCGCCGAGCCCGAAGAATTCGTCGATCCGACGGACGGTAGCGAAACGGGCTGGACGCGGTTCGGCTGCGATTACTTCATCCACTACATCGAGGGCTGACCATGCCTGCCGTGTTTCCCGCCTACGCCGAAGTCGCCGCCAACGCGGTCCACTCGTTCGGAACGCGGCTGCTGTACGCGCCGTTCATTCCGGCGACGACCGATACCTTCGCGCTGATCGGCGACGTGAAGAGCATCACGTTCAACGGCCGCAAGTTGAGCGAGATCGACGTGAGCCACTTCCTGTCGCCGGGCAAGTGGAAGGAATTCATTCCCGGTTTCGGGGACGGCGGATCGGTCTCCGCAAAGCTCAACTACAACGATGCGGCCGCCGCAACATTGGAAACGCTGGTTCCGAGGACCGGAAACGCGAGCTACAACCCGCCGGCTTACGGTCGGGCGCGGTGGATCGTCCTGACGCCCTACCTCGCGCAGATCGCTTTTTACGGCTTTCTCCAGCCGCCCAACCCCGACTTCGGCGAAGACGCCGAGGTTCTCCAAAACATCGAAATCCGCGTGAGCGGTCCGATCAGCATCACCCTGCCGTAACGGTTGCGCGATTCGAGAATCGCCGTCCAATTCCGATTCCACCTTCAACCGAGACCGCCCATGAACGCCGAAGAAACCGTCGAAATCCCGCACGGGCTGATCGCCTCCGAAGCCGAAGAGCTCGCCGGGCCGATCGGATACCTCTGCCTCTCCGTCGGGGTGAAGTTCTACGTCCGCCAGCTGAGCGAAGAGGAGAAGGCGAAGCTCGTCGCCGATCTCGCCGCGCCGGGATCGAGCAAGCCGCGGGACATCGCGCTCACGGCGTGCCTCTGCAATCACGACGGCGGGCGCGGCTTCCATCCGGAGACCATCGCCGCGATGAAGAAGACGTCGGACAAGGACGCCGAACGGCTCTACCGACTCGCGTGCGAGCACAACGAGATCGAGTACGTGCCGACGAAGGCGAAGTAACCCGGTGCGGGCGGGCCGGTGCCCGGCTCGGGTTCATTGCCCGAGTTTTCGAAGTTCGACTCTTCGGCCCGCAATGTCTCTTTAGCAGCCCCATTCCCTCACCGAGATCCCCGCCGATGGACGTTCCCGCCGCACTCGCCGATTCCGAGACTCCCCGGATCACGACCGTCGACCCCGTGAAGGATCCGCGCCCGACCCCGGCGGACATCCTCTCGGCCGACGACTTCTTCGAAGAGTGCTCGCCGACGTTCGCGCCCGTCGCGGTCGAAGGCATCGCCGTGAAGGGCCAGCCGGTCTACGTCGCCCGCCTCACGGCCGGCGGGCTCGACTCCTACTTCAAGGAGATCGACGGCATCCCCGACGAGGAGTCGCGCGGAGCGATCCTGGCCTTCGCCATCGTGCGGGCGAACGGATCGCGGGTGTTCGCCGCGTCGCACCGCGCCCACCTGTCGCAGTTCCCGGCCGACAAGTCGCTCCAGATCACCGGGGCGTTCTTCGATGCGAACGGGCTCGGTGGGCGAAAAAAATGAGTCCGACGGAGGAATTCGCATTCCTCCTCGCGCTCGAACTCGGCGTCGAAGACCCCTACGCGATGCTGGCGCGGATGCCGGCGACGACCTTCGGTGCGTGGCGGCAGTTCTGGCGGAAGTTCCCGTTCGGGCCCGGGTCGAGGTGGCTCCAGAGCTCGCAGATTCAGGCCACGATCGCGAACTCGGCTCCATTTCGCGGCAAGGATGCAAAGGCGCTGTCGCCGGGCGATTTCATGCCGCCCGACCCGGATGCGAAGCGGGTCCGGATGCCGAGCGAACACGACCGGATCATGATCGGCGCCCGAGCGATGGGCGCAACAGTCATCGGTGGGAGGATCCGAAATGGCTGACGCGATCGGTAAACTGGCGGTCATCACATCGGTCGAGAACGCCGCGCTCAAGTCGGGGTTCGAAGACGCCGTGCGCATGGCGAACCGCTTCTACAAAGCGCTCGACGGCAAGACGGGCTCGCCGACGGCCGCCGAAGGAAACATCAAGCGCATCACCGCGGGGCTGCGCGATGCCGACGCGCACGCGAAGTCGTTCGGCACCTCGATGCGGCAGGCCATCGTCGGAGGGATGGTGAGCGGCGGCACCGCGGCCGTCGCGATGATCGGCGGCGAGCTGCTGAGCGCGGTGGGCGGCGGACTCGGGGACATCGTCAAAGACTCGATCCAGATCGCCAATTCAATCGAGGTGACTTCCAACGCCTTCGAGACGCTCGCCGGAGGAATTGAAAAGTCGCGAGACCTGATGAAGGAGTTGCGGCAGTTCGCCCGCGAGAGTCCGCTTACATATCTCCAATCGACAAAAGTTGCCAGCAATTTACTCGGCAACGGAATTCGTTCGGATCAAGTAACGCCGACGCTCCGAATGCTGTCGGATGCGGCACGGGGCGACCCCGTTTTGATCGACCGGCTCGCCCTGGTTTACGGCCAAATTCGTTCAAAGGGAACGCTTCATGGACAAGACTTAAACCAGATCAACGAAACGGGATTGCCCATCATTAAAGCCCTTTCGGAGGTTCTTAACAAGCCGGTCGACAACATCAAAACGATGGTCGAAAACGGACAAATCGGATTCGATGATGTGCAGGATGCACTGAAAAAACCAACTAACGAGGGTGGCGCTTTTTTCGGAATGACCTCCAAGTACGCCAACTCGACAGCGGGTTCGTTCGACGCGCTCCGCGATTCCGTGGAAATGCTTAAGGGCGAATTCGGCAAGGCGATTGTCGAAGAAACGGGCCTGAAGGATATGGCGAAAGACGCCGGGGCGTTCGCGGACCGGATGAAAGACGTCGTGAACGAGGGCAGGCCCGTCATTCGATTCGCCGGCGATGTGGTGAAGGCCGGGGCGCAGCTCGGATACCTCGGCGCGCGGATGACGGCGGTACTGGGAAATCAGGCCGTTATTGCGCTGATGGATCGATTCCCCGTCATCCGGGAGACCGTCGATATTGTTCGCAAAGCACTTCACGACATTGAATCGCTGCGGTTCGACGATGCGAAGGTGCAGGAATTCGGTGGCGCGCTTTTCGGGAAGCTGTCCGATGCATTGGCGTCGGCCTTCGAAGATCCGAAGGTTAAGAAGTTTTACGAAGATTTCAAAAAGGAAGTGACCGATCCGCTCAAGGAAGCATGGACGGAATTCAAATCGGCAGTCAAAACCTACAAGGACGCCAAAGAGCTCGGAAATGATGTCGGCGATGCCTTCACTAAGAAGCAAAAGGCCCTAGACGCTTTTGCGATGGGGCTCACGACGCAAGACGAACGGGTGAATGCGATGAACGAGGCGCATAAGAAAGGGTTGTTGCCAGATACGCCAGAGGAAGAGAAGCGGGCAATAGCTTTTGGTACGCCGCGGCCGCTGGAACCATGGCAGTTGAAGCCGGGACTATTGAAACCGCCTCCGGTCGAAATCGTCAAAGCTGACCCGTGGAGCGACGCGCTGCACGGGATGCTGGGGGTGTCCGGTGGACTTCTGAAAAACGAGGCTGAAAGAAAACTAGGGCTGCGATCAGTGCTCGGGGGATTCGCGAGTATGGAGTATCTGAAACCTGCGAAGGCCGGCGGTGGGCCGGACACCGAGCGGTCACCGAATGCCCAGCTCCGCGACAAGTACAAGCCGTCCGCCGACAAGTTTCTCGAAGAAATGGACTTCCTGCGAACGCAGCTCGAAAAGGGGAAGATCGACGACAGGATTTACAATCTTGCGGTGTCCGACTCCCTGAAAGCTGCCGGTTCACACCTCGGCGGTGAACACCTACCTTCCGCGCAGGAATTCGGTTCGGCCGAGCTTGCGAAGTCGCTCGCGCAGGCAACCGCAGGCGTCCGCTCTGCCACTGTCGAGCAGCTTCTCACGCAAATGAGGGACTATGCAGCGCAGACGCTGGAAGAGGCCAAGTTGCAGAACCGTGCGGCGGGAGTTCCTGCCCCGCCAGTGGTGAAGCTTCCCGCACAGTGACTCTAATTGCGACCCACTGCGTCGTCTTCTTTATTTCTTTTGCTGATTTCGTGCGACAGAATTCGGCCTCTGATCAAATGGAGTCTACTAGCGTGAAAGCCACTTAC
>JAYVTJ010000232.1:0-3043 GCA_043774415.1 Fimbriiglobus sp.
TGCGGACCGCGCGCCGGCTGCGGGCCGTGCGCTTTCATCTGCTTGCCCGTTTCCGCCACCATCGCCCCGTAGCTCGCGGGTACATCTTCGAAGTCTCCCGCATCGATCTCGTCGTAGCGGCACTGATACCCCGGCAGCTTGAAGCGCTCGCGTTCCTCGGCGAACGCCTTCACCACGGCCGACTGCACCAGCTCCCGCGAACCGGCGTGGATCGGGTGGGCGATGTCGGCGTGCAGCTTGGCCCGACCGTCGTGATCGCGGATGGCCCGGGTCTCGTCGAGCCGCCCGCCGCACTGGTTGCAGAAGCGCGAGCGCAGGTGGTTCTTGCAGGAGCAGCCGCCGCAGCGATCGGTGAGCTTCCGGCTCGGCATCGCGACGAACAGCCCGCGCGTCCCTTCGATGATCTTGAGATCGCGGACGACGAAGGCGTTGTCGAAGGTGACGCTGCAGAACGCCATGAGGCGTTCGCTGTTCTGCTCGCACAGTTTGATCCGGACTTCGGTGATCGTCATCGCGGGCACTCCATTGCGGACGGTGAAGGTTCAAGCGTGGATCGTTCGGACTGCGTACAGTCGGCAACCGGGGATTTTCGGGGCCAGCAGCACCTCGGCGCGGCGGGCGATCCGCAGGGCATCGGGGCGATTCCGCGCGAGCGCGAAGACGCACGAGCCGCTTCCGGAGAGCATCGCGCCCAGCGGTTCCTGGGCCAGCAGGGCCTCGTATACCCAGTCCATCAGCGGTTGCAAGGCGAAGGCGCTCGGCTGCAATCGGTTGTGCATGAGCCGGCCGACGGCGACCACATCCCCGGCCGCGAGTGCCGCTCGCAGGGCACCGCCATCGACGGGTGCTTCGACCAGATGGGCACTGCGGTAAACCTCGGCCGTGCTGAGGCCGAAGGGGGGCTTCACGATGACGAGGTCGAGCGGGAGCGGCGAAGCGACGGGTTCGGCGACTTCGCCGCGACCGGTGCACCACGTCGGGCCATCGTGGAGGAACGCCGCCACATCGGAGCCGATCATCGCGGCGAGGGTCGCGAGTGCTTCGAGGGACTTGTTCAGATTCCAAACGGCGTTCAGCGCGAGCAATGTCGATGCGGCATCGGAGGAACCGCCGCCTAATCCCGCTTCGTGCGGGATGCGCTTCGTGAGGTGGATGCTTGCCCCGGCGGTAATGTAATTTTCTTTGCGGAGGGCGTGGGCAGCGGTGTAAACGAGATTGCGATGATCGGCCGGGATGCCGGGGCTATTGCACGTCAAAAACAGTTGATCATCGTCGCGGGGCTGGATTTCGAGGGTGTCGTACAAGTCGATGGGGGCGACGAGCGTTTGGAGATCGTGGTAACCGTCGGATCGTTTGCCGAGGAGTTCGAGGAAGAGATTGACCTTCGCCGGCGCGGCCACGACCCGGCCCCGGGCACCTGCGGGCCAACCGGCGCGGGGTAATGGGGCGGCCATCCGTGGCTCGAATTCAGAGGGTGTGCATCGGGGTGTTGGGGAAGGTAATCGGTAACTTGGGCAAGGTCAAGCGAGAAGGGAAAAGAATTTTGAGGACCGTGGCGAGTGTAACGTCCGGCCGCCGCCCGAGTCCTGCCTTCCTCGGTCCGTTCAAGTTCGATCTGCGACTCAATCGTCCACGCTGTAGCTCACAGCCGCTTGCCGGATCGCCGTGAGCCGATCGATGACCTTCACCGCCGCACGGAATTTGCCCGTCTCGGCGTAGTGTGTCATGATCACGAGCGGCACGGCCAGCGCGGAATTCCCTTCCGGGGCTTCGTGCTGCACGAGGCTCGAAATGCTGATCCCCTGCGCCGCGAGGGCGGCGCAGATATCCGCGAGCGAACCGGGTTGGTCGCTCACCATGAGCCGCAGATAAAATCGGCTCCGCACTTTCTCCGACGGTTCCACCGAGAAGCCGCGACCCTCCTTCGACCAGAGCTTCGCCACGGCGAACGTACTCTGCGCCCGACCGACCGCGAGATCGATCAGGTCGGCGACGACGGCACTCGCCGTCGGCATCATCCCCGCACCGGGACCTTGAAAAAGCGTCTCGCCGACGACATCGCCGACGAGTTGGATGGCGTTGAACGCTCCGCGCACCTGGGCGAGCATGTCCGTCTTCCGCACCATCACGGGGGCGACGTGCAGAGCCACATGCCCGCCGGCGACCCACGCCTCGGCGAGCAGCTTGATAGTGTACCCGAGTTCCGTGGCGAAGCGGATGTCGAGCGCATCGACGTTCTCGATGCCGACGCGCTCGATCTCGTGCGGTTTCGCCGTGACGCCGAAGGCGATCTGCGCCAGGATCGCCAGCTTGTGCGCGGCATCCGAGCCGTCGACATCGAGCGTCGGGTCGGCTTCCGCGAAGCCGAGTTTCTGGGCTTCGGCGAGCGCGGCGGAGTAGGGGAGGCCGCGCTCGGCCATCGCCGTGAGGATGAAGTTCGAGGTGCCGTTGAGGATCGCTTGGATCGCCGTGACCTGATTGGCCGCGAGGCTCTCCGCGAGCGCGCGGATGATCGGCACGCCCCCGGCCACGGCCGCTTCGAAGCAGACCGTGCGGCCCGCTTTTCGGGCGGCCTCGAAGATCTCGTGACCCGAATCGGCGAGCAGCGCCTTGTTCGCCGTGACGACGTGCTTGCCCGCCGCGAGGGCCGCGAGGACGACCTTCTTCGCGGCCGTGGTGCCGCCCATCAATTCGCAGACGACATCGACCCGAGCGTCGTTCAGGGCGAGGGAAACATCTTCGGTGAGCAACCCGGCGGGGAGGGCGACGGGTCGCGATTTGCGGGCATCCTTCACGACGATGCGGCGAATTTCGAAGGGTTGCCCCGCACGCTGAGTCAGTCGAGCCGCTTGTTCGCCGAGCAGTTTGACGACGCCGCAGCCGACCGTGCCACAACCGACGAGGGCGATTCCGAGAGATTCTGCCATACCCGATAGCCCCGCTAAAGCGATAGGTTCCAATGGGTAAATGGTATCGCTCGTCGGGACGGTTCCTAGTAGCCCGACTCCGACGGATCAACGATGTGAAACTCGCCTTTCAGACG
>JAYVTJ010000233.1:0-11380 GCA_043774415.1 Fimbriiglobus sp.
GCTCGTCGCCGAGGGGGAGAAGCTCGGCGCCTTCCTGAAAAAGCAGCTCCAACCCGACGGCTCCGTGCAGTCCGGCGACAGCGACCCCGACGGGGCGAACCCCTACCCCGGCCTCTGCTTTCAGGCGCTGCTCGCCAGCGACCGCGCCAAGCCCGAACAGTGGAAGCGCGATGCCCTCATCGCCGGGATGAAACACTCCCGCGAGTGGTTCAAGGCGCATCCGTCGCCGGCGTTCGCCGGGGCGATGCTCCCCGCCGCGTGCGAGCAGTACCTGCGGACGAAGACGGCGACCGTCGCCGAGTTCGCCTGCGAGATGGCCGACGCCCTCTGCGCCTGCCAGTACGCGGCCGGGGAACTCCGCGAGACGCGCAGCGTCGGCGGCTTCAAGCTGCCGGGGGCGACCGAAGCCGATTCGTCGAATGCGGCGCTCGCCGAAGCGCTCGCCTGCGCCACGGCCGTCGCGGCCCAGGTGCCGGACGCGACGCGGCACGCGAAGTACCGCGCGGCCTGCCTCGCCGCGCTCGGCTTCGCGCGGGGGTTGCAATTCAATGAGGAATCGACGGCGCACTTCGAGAAGGGTTTCCGCGCCCAGTTCTTGCTGGGCGGGGTCTGCGCCTCGCAGACGAGCGGCAACGTCCGCGCGGACCGGACGGCCATGGTGGCGCTCGCGCAGATGCGCTACTTGGAATGCGCCGAGAAGGGGGAGTAGAAGAGGCGACACGTTACTGACTGTCAGATATGGAATGCCACACTTCTTCAGCCCGAAGGTCGGGGAGCTCTCAGCCCGGGGCAACGCCCCAGGCGAAGCTCGCGGCCCCGTCCCAGACCTTCGGGCTGAAGAACAGGGCGACCGCATGGCGTTCGCCACCTGACCGTCAGTAACGGAACACCGTCGGTCGATTCACTCCCTGAACTTCCGGCGGCGCTTGGGCTTCTCATCGGCCGTGAGCGGGTTCGCCAGTTTCTCGTACAGGACGAAGAGGAACTCGACGCGCTCGCGGTCGGTGGCGAACGCCTCCGTGCGGTAGCACTTCTCGACGGCCCGGTCGAGTTCGGCGTGCGCTTTCGTCAGTGCCGGCGGCATCGTATTCGGATCGTACAGGTCGGCCAAACTGGACTCGGGGAAGTGCGCCCGCGCATCGAGCACGGCCTGCGCCTTCGCTTCGACGGTGGCCTTCTGCGAATCGGTGGCGTCCATCGGCCACGGGAAGTTGTTGTAGACGAGCGAAGCGGAGTAGCGGTAATCGGATTTGAGCCGTCCGCCGACCTGCCGGACCCACGCCATGTGCATCGCGGAGGTGAGGACACCGAAGTGGAACACCGTGATTGTGGTGTTGATGAAGCAGAGATCGCTGATGAGCGTTTTCGCCGACATGAAGCCGATCGGGATGTATTTGCGGCGCTCGGATGAGACTTTTGGAATGACGACAAAGTTCTTGGTCGGGATGTTCTCGACGTGGAACCTCGTCGGCGTGTCGGCCAGTTTCCGCGTTCCGGCGCTGACGCTGGCCAGCCGGAATTTCTTCACGGCCGCGACTCGCTTGATCACTTCCGGCATCGCGCGGAGTTCGTGGGGCGGGCACTCCCCGAGCCACAGGCACCAGCGCTCCCAGCCGTTGATGAACTCCTGGGAACCGAGCCAGCGCCGGAACCATTTTTTCGACTTCGGTTCGATCGCGATAAACGCGTCCCGTTCCTCCGTCGTGAACAGGTAGTTGCCATCGTCAATCGGCTTGTTACCGGTGCCGATCTCGGGAACGTTGCAGAGCGGCTTGCTGCGGTTCACCACGACCGAATCGTTCCCCTGCACGAAGTAGGGTCCGATGTTCTTCGCGGCCGTGACGGTCGGATTCTTTTCGTCCCGGTCGTAGTCGTAAATGCGCTTCGCGCCGGCGGGTTCGCCGTGGCCGAAGCCGACGATGATGACGTGGACGTGCGCTTTGCCGCGGGCTTCGCTCTGCCAAACGAACGTGCGATGCGCGAAGCGGATCTTGACGCCGCGGCGGAAGAGTTCCCCCCAGAGCACGCCCACTTGCTCCCCTTGACTGATGCTGTTCGTGGAGACGAACGCGATGGGGTCGTGCGAATCCTTCGTGTAATCGGCGGCCTTGAAGTACCAGGCGCAGACGTAGTCGAGCAGGCCGACGTTCTTCAGCCCCTTCGAAACCGCTTCCATTTCGGCGCGCTGCTCGGCCGTTTGGAACTTGGCCCCGATGAACGGCGGATTGCCGAGCACGTAGTTGCAATCCTTCGCGGCGAGCACCTCGTTCCAGTCGAGTCGCAGGGCGTTGCCGTGGCGGATCGTCGCCGATTGCTCGAGCGGCAGGCTGATCGCGGGGATGCCGAAGGCCAGCGCGAGTTCGAGGTTCATCTGGTGGTTGACGAGCCACATCGCCACCTGCGCGATCTGCGCGGGGAACTCGTTGATCTCGATCCCGTAGAAGGCCGCGACGCTCAGTTTCGAGAGCGATTCCACGCCGATCACGCCCTGCTTGATGCCGGTCGCTTTGAGGAGTTCGATTTCGAGCCGGCGCAGTTCGCGGTAGGCCACGACGAGGAAGTTCCCGCAGCCGCAGGCGGGGTCGAGGAACTTCAAGCGACCGAGCTTGTCGTGGAACTCGGCGAGACGGGATGCCCGTCGTGCGCTGCTCGCGAGGATCGCGGCGAGTTCGGCCCGCAGGTCGTCGAGGAAGAGGCTGTCGATGAGTTTGAGGATGTCCCGTTCGCTCGTGTAGTGCGCCCCGGCTTTGCGGCGCTCGGGCTTTTCGAGCACGCTCTGGAAGAGCGAGCCGAATACGGCCGGGGAAATCTTGCTCCAGTCGAAGCCGCAGCAGGTCAGGAGCGCGTCCCGCATCGCGCGGTTCGTATCGGCGAAGTCGAGCGTTTCGGCGAAGAGGTCGCCGTTGACGTACGGCAGTTCCGCGAGTTCCTCGATGAGGTGCGCCGGCCGGACTTCCTTCTTCAGCACATCGAAGATTTTGGCGAGGTGCAGGCCGAGATCGGAGCCGTCCTCCTGGGTGTGATCTTCGATGTAGAGCTTGAACGCATCGCGGTCGAAGAGGCCGGTGTCTTCGGCGAAGAGGCAGAAGAGGACCCGGACGAGCAGCCGTTCGAGGTTGTGGCCGGAGTATCCGCCCGCTTCGAGGAGATCGCGGAAGTTGCCGAGCAGGTCGGCGGCTTCGATGTCGACGGGGTTCTGCTCGGCGAGCTTGTGGATCTTGTAGCCGGGGATGAACCGGAAGTAATCGACGTACTTGTGGAAGTCGGCGAGATCGAACTCGATTGCGGCGCCCGATTCGAAATCGAACAGCCCCGGCTCGGCGGCATCCGCTTCGAGGTCGTAGAGGGCCATGCGCCGGTAATCGCACACGGCGACGTAGCGGGGCACTTCCTTATGCCGGCCTTCGTCGGTCAGCGCCTGGATGTAGTCCATGGCCTGCGAGTGGGCCTTGTCGAGCGATTGCCCGGCGGACTTGTGCTCGGCGAGGAACTTCCCCTTCCAGAACAGGTCGATGTGGCCGTACTTCCCGGAGAGCATCTTGACCGGCGCTTCGTAGGCGGCCACGGCTTTGCGCTTGATGCCGAAGACGGCGAAGAAGTCGTTCCAGAACGAATCCTTTTCGGCGCGCTCGCGGGTTTCGCCGGCCCACTCGCGGGAGAAGGCGATGGCGTTGTTCCGAATTTCGTTCAGCGACAGGAGCATGGAAGTCGGCGGTCGAGGTAGGACACGGCGATTCTACCGGGCGGAGGATTTCGAAGCGAATGTCCGTATTCGCTCGACGCCTGCTTACGCCCTCGCCGTAACCCCCGGCGCCGCATGGCCTGTCCGGCGAGATGCAAGTCTGTCCGGCGAATTGCATCTCTGTCCGGCGCTGGGTGGGGGGAATCGGCCGGACAGACGGCACCGTGGCGAACCGTCACTTCTTGACGGGGATCGGGCTGTTCGCCGGCTTCAGCGGGGAAGGGGCGCCGCCGCCGGCCTTCTCCGGCTTCGGCTTCGGACGACCGGCCGGGCCGTTGTCGTTGGCCCGCAGCTCGATGCTCGCGGCGTGGCCGACGAGACCTTCGATGTTCGCCATCGTCACCACGTCGTCGGACATGTCGCGCATGCCGTTCTTCGTGAAGCGCAGCACGCTCGTCCGACGACGGAAATCGTTGGCGTTGAGGCCGCTGGCGAAGCGGGCCGTGCCGCCGGTGGGGAGGACGTGCGACGGCCCGGCGGCGTAATCGCCGATGGCGACCGGCGAAAACGGCCCGAGGAAGATGGCCCCGGCGTTGACGATCTGCTCCGAGAAGGCGTCGATGTCGCGCGTCTGGATGTGCAGGTGCTCGGGGGCGAGGTCGTTCACCACATCGACGGCTTCGTGCTTGTCCTTCACGAGTACGAACGCGCCGTAGCGCTCCAGACTTTCGCGGACGAGTTCGGCGCGGCCGGCCTTCAGCAGGCGCTTCTCGAGCGCGGCCTGCACCTCTTCGATCAGCGGTTCGTAGTAGGTGACCATGACCGAGACGCCGGGGGAGTGCTCGGCCTGGGCGATGAGATCGAGGGCGACGTAGTGCGGGTGGGCCGAGTCGTCGGCGACGACGACGACTTCGCTCGGCCCCGCGAGGCAGTCGATGGCGCACTGGCCGTAGACGAACTTCTTGGCGAGCGCGACGTACTGGTTGCCCGGCCCGCAGACCATATCGACGGCGGGGATGCCCTCGACGCCGTAGGCGAACGCGGCGATCGCCTGGGCGCCGCCCATGCGGTAGACCTCGCGGACGCCGAGTTCGTGGCAGGTGGCGAGCATCTCTTTGCTGTAGGCGCCCGTATCTTTCGGGGGAAGCGCGACGACGATGTCTTCGACGCCCGCGGCGCGCGCGGGGCAGACGGTCATGAGCAGCGTGGACGGATACGCGGCGACGCCGCCGGGACAGTAGACGCCGACGCGGCGCAGCGGCCGGTAACGGAGGTGGAGTTCGTGGGAGCCGGAGAGCCGCAGTTCGGCATCGCGGTGGAGCAGGCCGTTCTGGAAGGAATCGATGTTGTAGCGGATGCGGCGGATCGCATCGAGCATGGCCGGGTCTGCGGCGGCGTGCGCAGCGGCGAGTTCCGCGGCGGGGACGCGGAGCGCGTCGGCCTTCAGCTTCACTTTGTCGAATTGCTCGGTGTATTTCAGCAGCGCACTCACCCCCTGATCGCGGACGCCCGTGCAGATGCGTTCGACAACTTGGGACGGGGTGAGAGCCTCACCGAAGACGGACTGGGTCAGCTTCTTGGAGGCCGGCGACACGACTTCGGATTCGACGCGGAACTGATCGCGGAGCTTTTTGAGCTGGGCTTTTGCGTTGGATGCGGAAAGGTCGATGCGACGGATCTTCAAGGCGGACATGGAGTTACCCCAGCGGGAGGACGGCGGGCCGAGCCTCCCGGGGCCGAACGGCCGCAGGCGATTTGGTCGCTCTAACCACTCTTTTTGTATGATTCGAGGGCTTTTCTTCAAGGAAGCGCGGACGGAATGATCGAACGGAAAGTGCGCAAAGTGTTCGGGTGATTCCGGTTGCACCCGATTTGCCATTCGGAGATTGCGATCAGCGCTTCCCGACGTTGCTTGCGGGAGTGCCTTTCCCAGCTTCCGGCGTCCGCATCCAGCCCCATGCGGCGAGTGCGGTGGCCACAAGTGCATAAAACGCGAGCGCGGCGATTATCGAATTCTTCCAAGGGAAGCCTCGGCGGACGGCTTCGTCCGCTTCGATTTCTTCCTCATCTTCGACCATCGCCCCACTCGACTGGAGGTCGCCCGAGGCTTCCGGCGAGGAGTCGGTGCTCAAATCTTCGAACGGGTTGAGCGGAGGAGCGGGAAGGACGACCGAGGGGCTGGGAACGAAGGGCGCGCGGGCCAGCGGAGTTCCGGAACCGGATTGAATCGGCGGGAGACTCGGCAGACCGGGCACGCGCATCGTCGGCTGCGAAGAATCCGAGACGCCCGTCGGCGTTTGCGAGGTCACGGTCACCGCCGGAGGGACGAAGAGCTTGCGCGGGGCATCGCTGCCGCCGAAGAGGCTATCCCCTTCTTCGTCCTGATCGTGGAAGATGCTGTCGGTCGCTTCGCGGGCCTTGCGGAGCGTCTCGGTGAAGTCGGGTCCCTGATCGCCGTCGCCGCCGAGGAGCACCTTCACGGGAGTCGGAGCCGGGCGGGCGGGCGTGGCGCCGGGCACGAGGATGGCCTGCTTGCAGTGGGGGCACGGCACGGCGCGGCCGGCGGCGTCGGGGGGCACCGTGATGCCCCGCGAGCAGTGCGAACAGGGGAACGAGATCGGATTCATGGCGTCCCGGACAACGAGCGCAACCGACACAGTGTGAAAGATAGCTCACGTCCCGGCACTTCCCAACACTTATTCGGAGAATGCGCGCGGCCGATCGCCGCCGCGCCGGGCACCCGATTTGCAAGCAATGCGGCGCTCGCTCCGACTCGGAAAATTCTCGCCCGCGTTCTTCTCGCACCCCGGCCCGCGATGGCCTACACTACGCGAGAGTCCCCGCCCTGTGGAGGTAGTCCGCCCGTGTCCCTGCTCCTCGAAGCCTTCGACAACCTTCCCAAACCGCAAGCCGCCGACGACCTCGAACTCTGGGAATCCGGGGCCGACGGGGCCATCCGCGAGTTCCGCGAACTCGCCGAAACTCGCTACACGGAGGGCACCCTCTGCCGCATCCTGGCGTCGTCCGAAGATCCGCCGGCCCGCCGCGCGGCCGCGTTCGCCCTCGGCTTCGTCGGCACCATGGACGCGAATGCGACCGTGGCCCTCGCGCTGCGGACCGACTCGGACGACCGCGTGCGGCGCTTCGCGATCGACTCGCTCTGGGAGATCTGGTTCCGCGGCGAGAGCGTCGAGCGCGGCCGGGAATTGCGGCTGGCGCTGTCGCTCAACGATTCCGCGCAGCAGCTCGCCGCGCTCAACGATGTGATCGGGATGTACCCCGACTTCGCCGAGGCCTACAACCAGCGCGCCATCGTCTGGTTCCGCCGCGGGCAGTACGGCAAGTCGAGCACCGACTGCGAGGAGACGCTGCGGCTGAACCCGCACCACTTCGGCGCCGCGTCGGGCCTCGGCCAGTGCCAGCTCCGGATGAACCGGCCCCACGCCGCGCTGCGGTCGCTGGCCCTCGCGCTCGATCTGAACCCGACGCTCAACAACCTCGCGGAGACGATCCAGAGCCTGCGGCAGACGCTCGGGGACGCGTAGAATAAACTGCCTCCACCGCCTTATCGAGGTCGCCATGTCTCCGAATGATCTTTCCCGCTCGATCCGGCTCGAATCGTTCGTCCCGTTCCGGATCTGTCTCACCGATGGAAGTCACTACGACATCCCCCATCCCGAGATGATCTTCCACGGTGTCCGGACGAGCATGGTCTATGCGACCGATCCGCAAAGCACCGACTTCGCGGATGTCCCCATCAAGATCGACAACCTCCACATCACGAAGATCGTGCCGCTCGCGCAGGTCGAAAAGGCGGCCTGAAGGGCACGTCCGCATTCCGTTGTGGAAAGCGCAAGCGAGTGCGACCTAAAATCCAGTGGCCGAAGCGTGGCACCGGGATTGCGACGGTCCACCGAGTTCGGTCGAGACGCTGCCCGACGGCTACAATCCTTCCTGCTGCCCCCGCCGAGATTCTTGCATCCCCTTTCCCACCGCGGAGAATTCCCGTGCTCACCCGAGTCCTCGCTTCCACCCTCGTCCTCGGCCTCGCGGCCGCAGTGACCCTCACCGGAATGGCGCAGACGCCGCCGGTGAAGCCCGCAGAAGACACGCCGGTCGCCAAGCCGGTACCACCCTTGACGGAAGACGGCGGCCAGCCCGTCGGCAATAACCAGAACAGCCGCACGGCCGGTCCCGGCGGCCCGGTCACGCTCGACAACTTCCACCTGATCCAGAAGCTGGCCCGGTTCGACCGCGAACGGATTCCCGAGCGCGTCGTCCACGCCCGCGGGGTCGGCGCCCACGGCGAGTTCGTCAGCTACGGCGATCAATCGAAGCTCACCAAGGCCAAAATCTTCTCGGCGAAGGACAAGAAGACGCCGGTATTCATGCGCTTCAGCACCGTGGTCCATCCCGGCGGCTCGCCGGAGCAACTGCGCGACCCGCGCGGCTTCGCCGTGAAGTTCTACACCGAAGAGGGCAACTGGGATCTCGTGGGCAACAACATGCCCGTCTTCTTCATCCGCGACGCGATCAAGTTCCCGGACATGGTCCACGCCTTCAAGCCCAGCCCGATCTCGAACCAGCAGGATCCGCACCGCATCTTCGACTTCCTGAGCCATCAGCCCGAATCGACGCACATGCTGACGTTCCTGTACAGCGATCAGGGGACGCCCGCCAGCCTGCGCCAGATGGACGGCTTCGGCGTCCACGCGTTCAAGATGGTGAACGCCAAGGGCGAAGTGACCTACGTGAAATTCAACTGGCGCTCGATGCAGGGTCTCAAGACCTTCACCGCGAAGGAGGCGGCGGACGACTCGGCCCGCAATCACAGCGGCCTGACGGAAGATCTGTACGAGAACATCAAGGCGGGCAAGCTGCCGAGCTGGGAACTCGGCATCCAGACGATGAAGCCCGAAGACCTGGACAAGTTCGACTTCAACCCCCTCGACGACACCAAAATCTGGACCGGCATCGAAGAAACGAAGATCGGCAAGCTCACCCTCAACAAGGTCCCGGACAACTTCTTCCAGTTCACCGAGCAGGTCGCGTTCGCCCCCGGCATGGTCGTCCCCGGCATCGAGCCGAGCGAAGACAAAATGCTCCAGGGCCGGCTCTTCAGCTACGCCGACACGCAGCGCTACCGCATCGGGGCCAACTACCTCGACCTGAAAGTGAACCGCCCGGTGGCGCCGGTGTCGAGCAACAACCAGGACGGCTCGCTGAACACCGGCAATCGCACCGGCGATGTGAATTACGAACCGAGCGTCTCCACCGGGGGCCGCCGCGACGACGCCGAGAAAGAATACAGCAAAGCGGCGCTGAGCAGCGGCATCGTGCAGCAGCCGATCGAGAAGACGCTGAACTTCAAGCAGGCCGGCGAACTGTACGAGACCTTCACGGCCGAGCAGAAGTCGAACCTCATCTCGAATCTGGCCGGCGATATGGGCAAGATCAAAGATGCGGGCGTCAAGCTGACCGTCGTGTCGCACTTCTACCGGGCGAACGCCGACTACGGCACGCGGCTGGCCAAAGCGCTCAGCGTAGACTTGGACGCGGTGAAAGCGCTGATCGCCAAAGATAAGAAGTGATCGCGGTCGATCCGAGGGGCGCGGCACGGTTCCCGCGCCCCGTTTCGTTTCCGGAGGCGCCACCATGTTCGCGGTAACCGCCTGCGCCTTCGCGCTGATCCAAGTGGCGCCGATCCCCAAAGCGGTGCGGCTCACCACCGAAGTCGCGGCCAAGCTCCAGACCATCGCGTTCCAGGCGGCGCGCGACGGCGACACCGACACCCTGAAGGAATACTTCGCGGCCGAGCAGCCGGTCAACGGCGTCAACGCCCGCGGTGACACCTTGCTGACAGTGGCGGCCTACGCCGGAGAAGCCGGGCCCGTGAAGCTGATCCTCAAACAGCCCAAAGTCGAAGTCGATGCCCGCAACAAGATGGGGCTGACCGCGCTCGCGGCGGCCGCGTTCAAGGGGCACGTCGCGATCGCCGAACTGCTCGTCGCGGCCAAGGCCGATGTCAACGCGATGAACGACAGCAAGCAGACTGCGCTGATGTTCGCGGCACTCACGGGGCGGACCAAGATGGTCGAATTCCTGCTGAAGTCCGGGGCCGATGCGAGCATTGCGGACAAATCCGGCAAGACGGCGCTCAGTTTGGCGAAAGCCCAGGGCGCCGACGATGTGGTGAAGCTGCTGTCGAAGTGAGCGCTCAGCCCAGCACTTCCCCGTAGGCCCCTTCGTTGAAGCCCACCAGCAGCGTCTTCCCGACTTTCGCGGTCGGAGCGCGGAGGTTGCCGGTCGGCCCGATGAGCAGCGCGAGGATCGCTTCGTCCTCCGGCCGGTCATTCCTCAAATCGAGCTTCTGCACTTTCGTCCCCTTCGCCGCGATGATGGTGTCGATCCCCTTCAGCAGCGCGAGCGCTTCGGCCGGGCCGTACTTCACTTTGTTCGCGAGGACGGTCTCCTTCACGAGGGTACCGGCCCCCTCGCGGTAGGCTTCGGCCCGTGCGCAGGTGATGCACGATTTGCGGTGGTAGAGCCAGTCGATCGCTTTCGGCACGAAACCACTCCCGTAGCGGAACTCGCCAGAGTTCCGACGAATCCCCGGACTGCGTGCGTCCTCGGAAGTCTGGCGACTTCCGCTCCGGGAGGCTCACTCCCCCACCCGCCCATCCTGCACCCGTACGATCCGCGCGGTGTACCGCTTCGCCAATTCTTCGTCGTGGGTCACGAGCAGCAGCGTCATGCCGCGCTCCTTCACCTGCGCGAAGAGCAGATCCATGACCGCGGCCGCGCTCGAACTGTCGAGGTTGCCGGTCGGCTCGTCGGCGAGCAGCACACCCGGCCGGTTCGCCAGCGCCCGCGCCACGGCGACGCGCTGCCGCTCGCCCCCGGACAACTGCGGCGGCTTGTGATCCAGACGGTGCGCCAGCCCGACGGCCTCGAGCACGGCCCGGCTGCGCTCGCGGCGCTCGCGCCCCCCGGCCCCGGCGAGCATCAGCGGCAGTTCGACGTTCTCTTGGACCGTTCGCCCGGCGATGAGGTGGAACGACTGGAAGATGAAGCCGACGCAGTCGCGGCGGTAGTCGGCGAGCGCCCCGCGCGAGAGCGACCCGAGGCTGCGGCCCGACACCGTGAGCGTCCCCGCCGTCGGCACATCGAGCCCGCCGATGAGGTTCATCAGCGTCGATTTGCCGGAGCCGGACTTGCCGAGAATCGCGATGCGCTCGCCCGATTCGACGGCGAGGTTCACTTCGGCGAGCGCCGACACGGCCGACGTGCCGCTGCCGTAGAGCTTGGAGACATCGCGGGCGCGGATGATCGATTCGCTCATGGGCTCACTTCTTCGGGCGCATCTTCGCATCGTACGCTTCGGCTTCTTCCAAGGTGATCAGCCCGTCGCTGTTCGCGTCGATGGCGTCGAAGTCGGCCTTGGACCCGAGGAACTCGGCGCGGGAGACGTCGCCGTCGCCGTTGCGATCCATCTTCCGGAACCAGATCGGCCCCTTGCTCGGCGCGACCGGCTGCGAGCCGTACCCGCCATTGCCGTTCACGTTCTGCTGCGGCTGCAGGTTCGGGTCGTACGCCCCGTAGACCCAGTGGCCCAGGCGCAGGCTCGCGGACGGCTGCAGGATCGCCCGCGTGATGACCTTGCCGCCCGTCGGTTCGAGCGGGATCAGCCGCTCGTAC
>JAYVTJ010000234.1:0-4078 GCA_043774415.1 Fimbriiglobus sp.
CCTACGGCTTCCGCGACGAGGACTACCTGAGACTCAAAATCCTGACCTGCCAACTGCCGAAGCTGTAGAAAAACACCCACAGGATTCCGGGAAGAGCCACGCTTGAATGCCCACGAGCGAAACGAGAAATCCCTTCGTGTGAGGCTTGCTCGCGATCACCGTCGACAGTCTACCGTCGCACAGGCCATATGGTCTTGCAGACCGACTCGATCAGGCGGAAGGGATACGTGGAGTGCGAGTGCGTTTGTAGCTTACGTCAGCGCCGTGACAAACCCGATTTTGAAGTACGTCCATAACAGCAACCGGGGCCCGACCTGTCGCACGGCCTTGATCCCGCCGTCCTGAGAAAGAACGAACGCGACCGAATTGTCCATGCCCGCGGCGAATCGGTAGGCCGAGCGGTGCTTGGTTCCGAACTCCGTGAACGCCGCCGGATGCGATTTGTCTCCCTCTGGGGTATGGGCGATGTGGACGGTGTCGGTTCCGGCCGGGGGCGCGATCACCTCGGCACCGAACCCGATGATCCGCAGCGTGTCGGTCAGAATCACGGCACCGTCCACGGCCGTCAGCGACGAGATGAACCGGGCGGCATCTTTCGCCGCATCCTCGCATTCCCGTTGGCGTTCGGACAGTATCTCCAGAGTCTGGAGTACTTCGATCTTCACGCTTTTGCGATTCGCCAGACTCGCCGCTGCCGCGTTGCGCCTGAGCCGAGCCGCCATCGCCGACACAAGCGCGTCGCGCGGTCTCGTACTCGGCAGCGCGTACTTCATCGAAACCCGGCTCAGTAGCCGTGGATCATCGTGCGTCATCTCTTCTGGAACGAAGATCAGGGTTCCCCCGTGGTGCAAGTCGGCGGTGTACAGCAGGAGAGATTCGATGAAGGTCTGATGCGCCATCCGCAGGCCATCGTCCTCGTCGGGATCCTGATCGATCTCCGATAGCTGGCAGGCGTTCCTGATAAAGGCATCGGCTGCAGGCGAAAAGAACTCCGCGACCGGGCCGTCCCGAAGGACGCTATCGGTCGCGTTTACGATCCGGCCGTCGCGAAGACGGACAACCGGGCGATCGCCTCGGGAAATGCTCAATTCTCCCGGCCGGGTGGACACGACGACGAGCGCTTCCGGGGACGAATGCCCCATCACTCGCTCGTGGCGAGCCATCTCCCATAACGCCATCCCGATGTCCACCAAACCGTAGATCTGTAACTTTGTCTGAACGCCATCGCCGGCGTTCTCGACGGCGATCAGCACCTTGCGGGGGTCGGCTACAGGTGCGAGACGCCGAAGCTCCGAATCGGTAAACGGGATCGGGCGGGGGAATGTGTATCTCGTGACAGGTGGTAGTTCCTCTCCGTGCCGGGGGGATGCCGGGGATTGGCCGTCGAGGAAAGCAATCCGAAAGACGGTGGGTCGCCCCTCCTCGGTGAGCATGCTCGCGTGGTAGCAGACATCGAGGAACTGCTCCAAGACGGCCTCTGGCGGCAGCTCTACCCGCGGCCATCCTGCGAAGAGGGGCTCGGGGTCCCACATGCGGAGAATCGTCGCGGCCAAGTCACGCGGATAGACTCGGTTATCGGCGGACCGCTTCGGCTGCTTGGCCATAACGTACTCGGTCGGCGAAAGGTTGGTGCTCACTACGATTTTATCCGGTTCGTCTTCTCGGACGCTCCAGTCCCGAATCGATAGACTTCGCGAGCTCCATTTCAGATCCCTGCTTCACAGGCATGTCACTCCTCACCGCCGAGGCGAACTCGTACGCTCATGCAAATTGGATTACCCGCGCCGCTCGGTCGACCGCCCACAGACCCGCGCGGATCAGCGGGATGGAGAGGAAGGGGAGCAAATCCCAGACGGTATCGACCCTGGTGAGCGCGAGGCTGAGTGAAGACCAGAGATCCCCGGGGTTGAGCAGTGCCGGCACCACCGCGGCCAACCCTTTCACGGTCACCGCGGCCCCCGCCGTCACCGCGACGATCCACAGTCTGGTCCCGCTCGGCCGGACGGCGAGGTTGAGCTCGCCCTGCTGCGGCCCTTCGGGCGTCGCGACATCGTAGTGCAGCACCTCCGGCGAGGTGAGCATCCGATTCGTCACGACCACCATCTGGAAGGCCCACGCGCCGGCGTCGGACGGCATGTCGGTCACTTCGACGGATCCGGAAACGCCCCGGAGGCGGATGCCCGAAACGTGCGGATGTGCCGGGCGGATCTCGACGCGGTACTTCGTCCCGGCGCCGTAGACATCGTGGACACCGGATGTAGGCCGCACGGCTTGTCCCGATTCGTCCAAGGTGCTGATTTTCACTTCGGCCTGCGTGAGCTTTTTGGGTTCGAGGAATCGGTAGGGGAGCGCGGTCGCCATGTCGCGCACCGGCGGTATGGCGGCGACGACGGAGACCGGCCCGACCCGCTCGCCTTCGGACGAGGCTTCGAAAACCAGCTCCAGCGCGTCCCCTCCGACGACCGCAGTGAACTCGAGCCTCTCACCGAAGGCGAAGGCCGGGCGAATCCGGTCCGACACGCCGGCGCGGATCGCCTCCGCCGGTCCGAGGACGATCCGCAAGTCTTCGAATCCCGTCGCACCGACATGCGTCACGGTCACATCCACTTTTGTGCCGCACTCGTACGTGCAGATCGATTCGATCCCGACGCGCAACTCGCGCAGCAGCGACGGGACCACATGGATCGCCGGCGTCGGCACCCGGACGCTGCGGGTTTCGGCATCGAGACCGACACGCACGACGAAGAGCGGGTCGGGGAATCTCCCCGAGCGGCGAAAGACCGCGATCACGGTGCAGCGGTACACCTCGCCGGGCCGGATCGCCACGTCGCGCTCGAACAGGTCGGCGAGGAGACCTGCTGTCGCCGGATCGCGCGATGCGATCGTGCGCAGGACGGCCGGCGCGGCGCCCGGGGGGCAGCGGATGACGAGGTGGAGGGGCACTTCTTCGCCGACGCAGACGCGGCGGGGCGGGTTGAGGAGTTCGACGGTGATGGGGTCGCCGGGCATCTCGGACACCGTTCAGGAGACGATCGATTCGTCGGAGGCCGGGGCGGACTTCTTCGCCTTCACGCGATCTCGACCGTAGGCGAATAGATCGCCCAAGTACGACTCGCGGATCTCATCGCGGATGACGTTCCAGGCGTCCGGCCACGTCCCGCGCCGCTCGTACTCGGGGCGCTTGCCGAGGACGTGGAGCGCGGCCCGGAGGCGGGCCTCCGTCTCGGGTAGGATCCGCCGCCCGAACATCTGATCGGGCTTTGCGAAGTCCTCGGTCATCTCCCGTGCGCGGACCATCCAGACCGAGTAGCGCGCGTACTGCTTGCCCTTGAGGAGTTCGGCGCACTTCGCCACTTGCGCTTTGTAATGCATCCCGAATCGGACCAGGTAAACGCAGACCCACGCCCCGGGCTCGTCGGGATCGGAGAAGGTGAGCTTGAGCACGCGGCCGAAGTCGGCGTCGGCTTCCTCCAGATCCAGTCGCACACCGCCGGACTCCGCGGTCAATTCGTCGGTCAGGGGCCCGATCAGCGATCGGACCGTATCGATATGCTCCGCCGTGGAGTCGTGCTCCGACTGGGCCTCGATTTCGGCCCGATGACCGTCGAGCGCGAATTCGAAATCGTAGCGTGGTTCGACGACGAGCCCGTCCAAGGCCTCCCGGAATGCGATCTCGAAATTCTCGAGCGCGGCCCGGACCGACTGGGTACCGCCGATTTCCACCACCGCCTCCGCGCCGAAGGGGAGGCAGCGTTCGGAATCGGGCAGCGCGGCGTAGTCCGCCCGGCGGGCCGGATCGTCCGCCAGCCAGCCGGTGAGCCGGGCGGAGTACAGGTCGCGGATCTCCTCGGGGGTCGGCTGCCGCAGGACGAACCGTTCGTCCTTCCGGATGCGGTCCTTGAACTGGCGCTCCATCTTCGGGTGCAACTCGTTCCGCAGTCCGAGCGTCATGGTGAAGAGGACGAGGACGTTGGGGAGTGCGTTGTACAGCTCGCTGAGGTGCGCGAAGAAGCGGTTCCAGTCCTCCAGATTCTCGAAGAGTTCGTCGCGGCCCTCGGACTGGTCGAAGGCGAACAGG
>JAYVTJ010000235.1:0-5047 GCA_043774415.1 Fimbriiglobus sp.
CGCCCGAATGATCCCGGACGCGACCATGCGCTTGAGGACTTCGAACCAAGGCATTTTGGCGAGAGTCGACAGGGCGAAGCCGGCGGCGAGCGCGGTCATCGCGAACCGGCGGTGGTCGATCGGGAACGGTGCGACTCCTCGGGGGAATGGGGCGAGGAGGTATTGTCGTCGAACGGCTGGAGGCGGCAATTCCATCGCGCGTAAAGCCACCGGAATTCGTAAACGTGATCGGAAATTCTCGCGCGGAAGAACTCCAGAACATAAGGGTTGTTCACGTTCGGTTCACGCTGGGTTTATCTTCCCCCGATAACCTCCTCTCATCCGGCGGCGGATCGGTCGGTTCAGATTCCTCCCGCCGGCTCTCCGGAGAAATGCGATGCGGACGATTTCACCAGGATATTTTGTTTACGGATCGCGACCCCCGAGCGCATTCGGGCGCGGAACGAAGAAGCGCCCCGAATCCCCCTTACTCTTGGCCAGCGAGCAGAGTCAAGTGTAGAGCTGGTGGGTGTCGCCCATCCAGCCGGATGCCGGAAGGCCGGAGAGCCAATCGAGTAGGACATCCCGGAAGAGCACCCTCCGAAGCTCACCGATCCGAGTCTGTCGGCCCATGACGAAGTCCTCTGCGAGGTCCGCTGGAAAGTCTTGAAGGTGCGATGGTTGACATGGCGGGCGTGTTTTCGACCGTCGAAGGAACTATGAACTATCCCCCGAGTAGCTTCGCCAACGCAGCGCGCTGCTCGGGGGAGAGCACGGCCACGAACGCAACCAGCGCGTCGAGATTTACTCCGCTGTCGACGGGGCGATTCTCAACTGCACCGGATTTTGCACCGCTCCGTGGCGACGGATCGATCGAAGGGCTGAGATTTGTAGTGGATTCTGGGTTTGCGTCGAATCTCCGCAGGGTCATTGTTTCCGCCGTACTGATTTCGATAGCGGCGGACAGAAGCCGACGCAACCCTCCGATTTCCGAGGTTTGCATCGGCATTGTCATTTGCCGACCTCGCCGTCCGCTCACTTCTGCACCGGAAATCATCGCGCCGGTGCTGGCGCCAGCCTGGGAGAGTTCCTCCTGATGGCCCTGCAAGTCCGATTTGGCGCCCTCCGAAATCCGTTCTAGTCAGGCAATACTCCGGCGAAGCCCTCTCAGAATCGAGTGTCGGATGGCGGATGCCGCTCCGGGTTCCGGTGTACTTTGCAGAAGGGGCGATGGTGACGACTCCCGTTCCCTCCGCGGCCCCGGACTCGATTCCCCTCGCGGACGAATCGCTCGTCCGGCGGTTCCAATCGGGGCAACCCGAAGCGGCCACCGCGCTGTACGCGCGCTACGCGACCCGCCTCCGGGCGATCGCGCGGGCCGGCATGAGCCCGGCGCTGGCCGCGCGGCTCGAGAGCGACGACATTGTCCAGTTGGTCTTCCGGCGGTTCTTCCGCGCCGCCGGCGAAGGGCGCTACCGCCTTCCGTCCGGCCTGCCGCAGCAGCACTGGGATGTGGTGTCGCAGCGGTTGGACGGGTTCGAAGTCGCCGAGATCGCGGCGCGGTTGGGACGGTCGAAGCGGACCGTCGAACGGATTTTGCAAGAGGCGCGCATTCGCCTCCAGCTCTACCTCGGGGTCAGCGATGATGACGGCCGCCCCCGCTCCGCTCCGATTTGATGCCGAAAGCTTCGTTCGAGCCTACGAGGAAGGCCGCCGGAAAACTGGCGCGGCCCGCATCCGCGATCACCTCCCGTCGACGCGCCACCCCGACCGCGTGCCGATCCTTGCCGAACTCATCCGCGTCGAACTCGAGTACGAGTGGGAAGCCGGGCGCCGCCCGCAACTCGCCGACTATTTGGCGGAGTACCCGGAACTCGCCCACGATCCAGACGCGCTCGCCGGGATCGCCTTCGAGGAGTACCGCCAGAGGATCGCCGGCGGCGAAGTGCTCTCGGCGTACACCTTCGCCGAGCGGTACGGAGTCGATCCGAGCGCATGGGATGAAGTCGTCCCGCCGGAGCCCGACCCGATCCTAGCGACGGCGGTTTCGCCCGTCGTCGGAATATCCGAAAGCGTGCAGAATGCGGCGCTCGCCTACCGGAACTTCCGCGGAGCGGGCAGAGCTGTCTCGATCGAAGTGTCCGGTGTGCCCGCGGCCACCGAAGTCTTCGTGCAACTGCACGCCGCCGATCCCACAGCGGCGGAGCGGCTTTCCGAAGCCGTGCTCTCCTTCCCCTTCGTCGGCGGCGATTTCCTCGGCTTCCACCTCGTCGGCGAACTCGGCCGCGGCGCCTTCGGCCGCGTTTACCTCGCGCGGCAACACTCCCTCGCGGGCCGGCTCGTCGCGCTCAAGGTCACGGCCGAAGCGAGCGACGAAGCGCAGACGCTGGCGCAGCTCCAGCACACGAACATCGTGCCGATTTACTCGACGCACCGGCTCGGCAACTTGCGGGCCGTCTGCATGCCCTACTTCGGTTCGACGACGCTCGTGGACGTGATCCGGCAGATCGGCGATTCCGGCTCCGTGCCGCACTCCGGGATGCCCCTCGTCAGCACGCTGAACAACTGCAAGAGCCGCACCGAGATCGCTTCGCAAGTCGGTGGCGACGAGGCCCCGCCCTCGGTCGGGACGAAATCGCGGAGGCTCCACGCCCCCGGGACGCACGAAATCCTGGCGGAACTCTCGTACGTCGATGCGGCCCTCTGGCTCGTCGGCCGCTTGGCCGACGGACTCGCGCACGCCCACAGTCGCGGCATCATCCACCGCGACTTGAAGCCCGCGAACGTGCTGATCACGGACGAAGGCCAGCCGATGCTCCTCGACTTCAACCTCTCGGAACCGACGACTCCGGTCGCGGCGCCGATCGCCCGCATCGGCGGGACGCTCCCGTACATGGCGCCCGAGCACCTGCTCGCCTTCCGCGACGGCGGCGGCACGGTCGATGCCCGCAGCGACATCTACTCGCTCGGCCTCATCCTGTTCGAACTCCTCGCGGCCCGGCCCGCATATCCGATTCCCAAAGGTTCGTTCAGGAATGTCCTCGAAGAGATGCTGCTCCATCGCGCGGGCGTCTGCCCGAGCATCCGCACGTCGAATCCGGAAGTCAGCCCCGCCGTCGAAGCCATCGTCCGCAAGTGCATCCACCCCGATCCCGAGCGCCGCTACCGCTCGGCGGACGACCTCCGCGACGACATCGCGCGCCACCTGGCAAATCGTCCGCTCGCCTACGCCGGCAATCCGTCGATCCGCGAACAAGCGCAGAAGTGGGCCCGCCGGCATCCGAAGCTGTCGTCGTCCTCGGCCATCGGCGGCATCGCGGTCGCGCTTCTCATCGCGGCCGGAGCGATGCTGTTCGGCTGGCGCGAGAACGTCCGCACACTCGAAGCGGGCCGCGATCTCGCCGCCTTCCGCGACGACATGAATGACTTACGCGTCCGGCTGCACCGCACCGATCTCGACCGCGCCGGACTCGATGGCAACTTGAAGCGCTGCGAAGCGACCGCCGGCCGCTACCGTCTGCTGACCGACCCCGATTGGGCCGAGCGAAAGTCGGTGCGGTATTCGCCCGACGCCGAGCGGGCCAAGTTGAACGAGGATGCCGGGGAACTCCTCTACCTCTACGCCCGCGCGACCGGGAGAAAGCGCGGCACGCCACCGACACCGGCGAACGGCAGCGACTCGCGACGGACGCGCTGGCGATCAGCCACCGCGCCGAGGCCGAGGCGGGTCCGAGTCTGAGTCCGAGTCGGTCCACGGCACTCCAGCAGGGCAAGTTGTTCGCGCTTTGGGTTCGCCCCTGGAGGCCGAACCTGCGCTGAAGAAGGCCCGCGAAACCGCCGCCGAGACGGCGCGCGATTGCTACCTCCTCGGTCGGGAACTCGCGGCCGAGGGGGACTACGCCCGCGCCATCGCCCTGCTCGACCGCTCGACGCGGCTCGATCCCGAGAGTTTCGCCGCGTGGTTCGTGCGCGGCAACTGCCATCAGATGCTCGCCCAGAACGATCGGGCCGCGGAGTGCTACAGCGTCTGCATCGCCCTCCGGAAATCGTACGCCCAAGCCTGGCACAGCCGCGGACTTGCGCGGGTGAGTCAGGGCAAGTTGAACGAGGCCCTCGCCGATTTCGACGAATCGCTCCGGCTCGAACCCGATGGTGCCGACGGTTACATGGATCGAGGGCTTGCGAAGCAGCGCGCCGGCGATTTGCCGGGCGTCCGCGCCGATCTCGACCGTTCTCTCGAACTCGGGAACAGTCGCACGCGCATCTACTTCGCCCGGGCACTCGTCCGTGAACAAGCCGGCGACAAAGACGGGGCCAAGCTCGACCGAGCCGAGGGAATGAAGAAGCGACCCTACGATGAGTTGAGCTGGCTGAGCCGAGCCGAAGCCCGCATCCCGACCGACCCGGCCGGGGCCGCCGCGGATGCCGATGAGGCGCTCCGGCTCAATCCCGTCTCGCGGCCCGGCTTCCAGCTCAAAGTGTACCTACTGATGGAGAGCGGCAAGCGCGAGGCCGCGCTCGAACTGCTCGACCGGGCCATCGGCCTCTATCCGGAGTACGTCCCCTTCCGCGCCGGCCGCGGTGTGCTGCACGCCCGCATCGGGAAGCGCGACCTCGCGATCCGCGACGCCAAGGAGTCGCTCCTGCAAGACACTTCGCCATCGAATTTCTACCACGTCGCGGGAATCTATGCTCTCACTTCCCAAGCGACTCCCGAGGATCGGCGCGAGTGCCTCCACCTCCTCCGCACGGCTTTCAATGCCGGCTTCGGGCCGGAGTTCATCGACGCCGATCCCGATTTGGAACCGATCCGCAAGTCGCCCGAGTTCCGCGAACGCGTGATGGCCGCTCGAGCGGCCACGAAGCCCCGGTGAGCCGGGCGATTCCGCTCCGGTCTCAAAATTCGCGCAGTGGAGCCGTGCGACGCGCGTGGCCCGCACCGACAATTCGACGGGGGCGCGAAGGTGGAAATCCGGGTCATTCTGTGGCGGAGCTGGCCAACGGACGGGGTTGTGAAGGTGTCGGGGAATCGTGCAGTGCCGATTCTCCCCAACCATTCACCCCGAAG
>JAYVTJ010000236.1:0-3926 GCA_043774415.1 Fimbriiglobus sp.
AGGCGCTCGGCGTCTCGCGCGTTTGGGCTCGGCATCTTTGCCTGCACGATCTTTCGGGACGCCCCCGGGGCCGACCGCGAGCGGCGCTCCCCGAACCCGAGCTCGCCAAACGCCCCCCCGGCCGGCCGCGAATCCGCCCGCCGAAGCCTCCGCGGGCCTGCCGGTGTGGGTGCGGTGGGTTCGAACTCGAAAAGGGCAAGCACTACCTACTCGGGCATCGGCCGTCGAAAACGAGTGCGGTCTGAGTTGCCGCGCTACAGGTATCCATGAGCCCTCCACCGGCCCGGAACGATGATGGGTATGGGCTCCGAGCCTCTCGCGGTTCTTGGGATCCCAATCCACTCCGGCGTAAATTGCCCGGAGTGCCCCCTTTGCCGAATACGCCGCCCGACCCGACAGATTGCGCCGATTCGCCGTGCGCGTCGGCTAAAAAAACTTGAATCGAACAAGTTGAGGTGTAACATCACTGCACCGAACTCTTCCGCTCCAGCCAGCTACTCTCGTTCCACTCGTTAACTCCCCCCCTTTGCCTTGAACAATACAAGGAATTCGTATGGCGGCCGAATTGACTCCCCTTCACAACTGGCTGAAACCGAGCCCCGAACGCGGAGTACTGCGATCCTCCCGCTTGCGGTGTGAGGCGCTCGAAGATCGCGTGACCCCCTCAATCGGCTTCGGGTTCAGCGGGGATATCAGCCTCGGTTTGGCGCCGGAAGCCACGGCCAGTAGTCTGTCGGCCAGCACCGTCGAAACGGCCATCGCGATCGATCCGACTGCGCCGGGCAACCTCGTCGTTACGACCAACAACTTCGGGGCCACGAACCTCGAAGTGACGGCCCGGTCGACGACGGCGGGGGCGTCGTGGAGCACCGTCACCATCGGCAATTCGGTCGACACTCTCCCGAATACCGGGGATCGCTTCGACGGGACGGTCGCGACCGACCGCTTCGGCAACATTCACATCGTCTACGAGCATCGGAACGGTTCGATCGTGTACGCCTACAGCAGCAACGGCGGACAGTCCTACACGGGTCGCGTCCTCTCGATCGATCCGAGTTGCGACAAGCCGTGGCTGTCGGTTGGTCCGGATGCCGCCGATCCATCTCACGACGCCGTCTGGGTGACTTATAGCCACGACGACGCCGCGAGCAACGGTCAAATCTACACCCGGGCAGCGAGCATCTCCGGTTCTGGCACCGTCGGCGCATTCACCGCGGAAGTCCAGGTCAGCGCCGCTGGCAAGAATGTGAACTACGCCATCCCGGCCGTCGGTCCCGACGGCCGCGTCTCGATCACCTATCAGGGGAATAACGGCGTCGCGACCGCTGAAACTATCTACGTCAGATCGGATTCCAATGGCCTAGTCGGCGGAGTTTCCTTCGGATCCGAAGTGACGGTCACCTCGAGCAACGGCGGCAGCTTCGACTACAACTTGGCCACTCCGGATCGCGGCTACTTCGCCGAACCCTATCTGGCCTACGATCGGAGTGGGGGTCCCAACACCGGCCGCGTTTACATGGTCTATGTCGACGAACCTGTCGACGGTAGCCACGACAACGTCATTCTGGTCCGGCACTCCGACGACGGTGGAGGCACTTGGAGCGCGGCCACGCAGGCGAGCGACACCGCGGTCAACACGCGGATGTTCTCGACGGTGAGCGTCGATCAGACCACCGGCTTCCTCTACATCACGTGGTACGACGCCCGCAACGACCGAGCGAACGGCGGCTTCGGAGATTCCGATACCGACGGCATTGCTAACGACGAAGTCCAGTACTTCGGCACGGTCAGCACCGACGGCGGCGCCTCGTTCCTGGAGAACGTGCAGCTCAGCAACGGCACTTCGAATCAGGCGCGGGCAAATCCCGATGGCAACGACTTCGGCGACTACACCGGCCTTGCTGCTTTCGGAGGCTCCGCATTCTCCTCCTGGGCCGACGATGCGTCCGCCAGCAAATTCGCCACACATGTCCGGCGCTTCGTCCTCCAGTCGACGGGAGGCGAAACGGTGACAGCGACCGCGGACCCGACGGACACCACTTACTACATCCGGCTCGATGCTTCGGGCACCTTCGTACAGTTCTACGAAAACAACCCGGCCCTCGCCGGCACGCCGACCTTCACGTCCACTTTGTCCGCGATGAACAGCATCGTGATCAACGGCGGCGACGGCAACGATTCGATCGTCATCGACCTCGGCAACGGCAATCCGATCCCAGTCGGGGGGATCACCGTTCATGGGGGTGGCGGGGTCAACTCCCTGAGCTACATCCATACGACCGGCGCGGCGTACGGCAGAGCCACCAATCCGAGGGCGGGGATCGTTTACACTCCGACCGGTGCGACGTCTGGCGATCTCCGTATCGCCAACGGCGCTCCCCTGCGCTTCGACGGAATCAACGGCAGCTTCAACATCGTCGGGGTCGGCGATACCCTCACCGTGCTCGCCCCGAGTGCGGCCGGATTGCAGTCCGACTACCTCGAAGTCGCCGCCGGCAGCGGGATGGATACTGTGACGGTTTCCGACCAGTACGTGGCGATCGGCGACAACTCGCTCGGGAATCTCCGCTCCGTCTCCTTCGGCGGCCTCGCGACGCTTTATGTCCGGGGAGGCAACGAATACGGACCGGTCGGTGACACCTTCGTCGTGACCCCGTCGTCGACCATGAATATCGTCGTCGACGGAATGGGTCCGCAGGGCCAGACCCCCGGAGATGTCCTGATCGCGAATTCGACAGGATCGTTCACAGTCGCCACCGGCACGGCTGCTCAAGGGCTTCCGCAAACCCGCTATATTCATTCGGGCGACGGGGCCAGCTTCGGCTTCCTCGGCTTCGAAACCCTGCCCTTTTTCCCCCAGAGCGCGGCGGTGGCCACCGATGGCGGGGTCGCCGCCGAAGTCCGGGCCGTCGACCCCTCGACGGGCGCGGTCCGCTGGGCCGCTCACCCTTTCGACGGCTTCGCCGGTACGGTCAGCATCGCGATGGGCGATTTCAATCGGGACGGCATCCGCGATGTCATCGTCGGCGCCGGCCCGGGGGCCGGTCCCCGCGTGGTCATCCTGAATGGGATCGACGGCAGCCAGATCGCCAGCTTCTTCGCGTTCTCTCCCGGCTTCGCCGGAGGAGTTACGGTCGCCTCAGGCGATGTCAACGGCGATGGTATCGCCGACATCATCGTCGGGGCCGATTCGCATGGATTTTCGCACGTCAAAGTCTTCGACGGGCGCAACTTTGCGGAAATGCTGAGCTTTTACGCATTCCGGCCCGATTTCGAATTCGGCGTCACTGTGGCGGCCGGTGACGTCAACGGCGACGGCCACGCCGACATCATCGTCGGCGGCGGTTACGGCGCTCCGCCCCAGTTCCGGGTTTTCGACCCGGTCAGCGGTGCGGTCCTCCAGGATCAAATGGCATTCTCGTCCGACTACGCAGGCGGGATCTCCATCGCCGCCGGCGATGTCAACGGCGACGGCTACGCCGATGTGATCATCGGCTCCGGCCGCGATTCGGTGCCGCACGTCCGGGTCTTCAGCGGGGCGACTGGGGCGGAACTCGCCAGCTTCTACGTCAACAACGCGTTTGCGCCGACCGACATACCCAATGTGCCCAACGAGTCGGGTGTCAGCGTCGCGGCCGCGGATCTCAACGGCGACGGGATCGATGAAATCCTCACCGGCAAGGGGCTGGGAACGTTCTCGATCCTCAGGTCGTTCCGCATCGCGCACAGAAGTCTCGATGGGAGCACCGCCTTCGCCGGAGTTCAGCCCGTCGCTTCGCCCACTGTGTTCGCGGGGTACTACGGCGGCATCACCGTCGCCGGATGATCCGTTTCCCGTGCCAACTTGACGATGGATCGAAATTCGTGATATGGATTCGGAAAGCCGTGCGTTTCCGAGGTTTGGTGAGCATCCGGTTCGCTCGGGC
>JAYVTJ010000237.1:0-2546 GCA_043774415.1 Fimbriiglobus sp.
TCGCAAGATCTCTTCGGAGAAATCCAGGATCCGTTCACCGCCGGTGTCGCCGCCGACTGGCTCGACGACCACGGGCATCCGAGCAAAGCCGTCCGCCACGATCTCAACGGCGCGTTCTCCGTCGCCGAGGTCTACGGCGATACCCCGCCGGCGGAACGGGCGAAAATCCTCGAAGACTTCAAAGCGGGCAACCTCAAATACCTCGTCAACGTGAACGTGCTCACCACGGGCTTCGACGCGCCGAACATCGACTGCGTCGTGCTGCTGCGAGCAACCGTTTCGCCCGGCCTCTATTACCAGATGGTCGGCCGGGGCTTCCGGATTTGCGAAGGAAAAGAGAACACGCTGATTTTGGATTTCGGCGAGAACGTCAAGCGGCACGGGCCGGTCGACTGCATCAAGATGCGTGTCGATCGCAAGCGCGAAGACGGCGGCAAAGAATGCCCGGAATGCAGTTCCGTGATGGCGGCGAACGCTTCGGTTTGCCTCGACTGCGGCTATTCGTGGCAAGCGGCGGATGCGGCGGCGCGGGAATCGCGCGGCCACGGCGCGACGGCGTCCGAAGACGACGTCGTCTCGGGCGGTCCGAAAGTCGAGGCCGCGAACGTCGTCGCCACGGCCTATCGGATCCACACGAAAAAGGGGGCCGACGAAAGCGCCCCGAAGACGCTCCGGGCCATCTACCAAGTGTCGATGAACGACTACGTTTCGGAATGGATCTGCGTCGAGCACGCGACCGGGAGTTTCACCTGGCGGAAGGCCGAAACCTGGTGGGGCCAGCGGTGCCATCTGCCGATGCCGGACACGGCGGCCGAGGCCTGCGCCATCGCGCTGCAGGGCTGGCTCGCCGCGACGGAATCGATCGCGGTGAAGCGGACTCCGGGAAAAGACTTCCCGGAGATCACGGGCTACACCCTCGGCCATCCCCCGCGGTCGATCGCCCCCTGCCCCGGATGCGGGGGGGAGTGCCATCAAGTCATCGTGCCGAGCGAGGAGTCCCGCTTCGCCGGGCGGATCGTCTGCGGCTACTGCGGCCACCTCTACCGCTACGCCGTCGCCGAAGAGATCGCCGCCTACGGCATCCTCGATCCGGGCACCGAGAGCTGGCGCGGAGAGATCCGCTACCGCCTCGATCCCGAGAACCTGCCGCCGGAGCCGATCCCGTTCGGCGATTACGAGTACCCCGAAGGAGACGTGCCATTTTGAAAATCTCATTCCGGGGATCATCGTGAGTTTTCCGGCCGATCACCCCGAAGTCCTGAGACTGCTCGCCAGCGGGCAGGCGGTCGACGTGACTCCGCGCCCGCCGCGCGCCGCGGAGTCGGGCGCGGATCCCGAGCGGGATCGTCGGACGAAGCGGGTCGCGTCGTCGTCGGCCGTGCGGCTGACGCTGGTACTCGGCGTCGAATGCCCGTCGCTCGCGAACCTCCGGGACTGGAAAGAGAAGGCGCGTGCCGGGAAGGCGCAGAGGCAAGCGATCCGGCGATTCTTCCAAGAGCGGCCGGCCGAGCTGCTGCCGCTCGTGCAGGCCGTCGCGGCCGGTCGCATCGTCGGGATCGTCCTGACGCGGCTCGGCGGTCGGACGCTCGACGGGCGGGACAACCTGCCGATGTCGCTCAAACCCGTCGTCGACGAACTGCACGCCTGGTTCGGATTGGACGATGCGACGGACACGCTGGTGGTGAGCTACACGCAAGAGCCCGGCGGAGCCGTGGGGATCCGGATTCAAATGGAGTGCTTGAATTGAGCGATTCGGACGGGGCCTCGAATCTGGCATCGAATCTGGAAATGGCGCTCCGCTACGCGGCGCTCGGCTACGCCGTTTTCCCGTGCGCGGCGCGGACCAAAAAACCCGACAATTCGAACGGCTGGAAGGGCGCGACCGTCGATGCCCGGCGGATCGCCGCGATCTGGAAGCGCGATCCCGCCCGCAACGTCGCGATCTCTTCGCTCGGCCTGCTCGTCGTCGATCTCGACACCCCGGATCATCCGTGGGCCGACGCCCCGTGGCCCGAGGGCGTGGCGATCTCGCGGACGCCGCGGGGCGGATGGCACTTCTTCATGCGCCGGCCCGAGGGCAAGGACTGGTCGATCAGCGCCGGCGCGCTGGCCGAGGACGTCGACATCCGCACCGACGGCGGCTACACGGTCGAATTCCCGTCCGTCGTCGAATGGCCTGCGGATGGGGTCGAAGGCGAAATCCTCGAAGGCCGGTACGTTTGGGATCGGGAGCTCTGCCCGCTCGCGGAACTGCCCCTGCCGCCCGACTGGCTGATCGCCGCCCTCGACCTCGGCAGCGAACCGCCGGCCGAAGAGCCGGCCGACGAGCGGATCCCGACGCATGCGGACGATCCGGGCACGGACTTCAACATCCGGGGCACGTGGGACGAGACCGGGCTCTTCGACTCGGGCTGGACGTGGGCGAAGCAGACGGCCGCGGACACCGGGCATCTCACGCGGCCGGGCAAGGCCAACGGCACCTCGGCCACGGTCGGGGTCTGCCGTTCGAAGGGGAACGGCTGGCCGCTCTTCTACTCCTTCTCGGG
>JAYVTJ010000238.1:0-3516 GCA_043774415.1 Fimbriiglobus sp.
GGCAAAACGGCGGTCGTCGAAGGTCTCGCGCTGCGAATCGCCCAAGGCGACGTGCCCGAACCGCTGAAAAACGTGGCGTTGCGAACGCTCGACCTCGGCTTGCTCCAAGCCGGGGCCGGGGTGAAAGGCGAGTTCGAGAATCGATTGAAGTCGGTTATCCAAGAGGTGAAGTCGTCGCCGGTGCCAATCATCCTCTTCATCGACGAAGCCCACACGCTCATCGGCGCCGGCGGCCAAGCGGGCCAGAACGACGCCGCAAACCTGCTGAAGCCGGCGCTGGCGCGCGGGGAACTCCGCACCATCGCGGCCACGACCTTCGACGAGTACAAAAAGCACTTCGAAGGCGACCCCGCGCTCAAGCGGCGCTTCCAGGAAGTTCGCGTCGACGAACCGGACGAAGCCCGCGCCATCCGGATGCTCCGCGGCGTCGCCGGGGTCATGGAGAAGCACCACAAGGTCCGTATCCTCGACGAAGCCATCGTCGAAGCCGTGCGCCTCGGCATCCGCTATCTGCCCGAGCGCCAGAACCCCGACAAAGCCGTGAGCCTGCTCGACACCGCATCGGCCCGCGTGAAGCTCAGCCAAGGGGCGACTCCGCCGGCGCTCGAAGATGTGATCCGCGAGATCGAACACCTCAACATCGAGCTGACTTCGCTGACGCGGGAGAACACCGGCTGGACCGATCACGCTGGCCGACTCGCGGAACTCAAAGCGCACCTCGCCGAAGCCGAGACCAAGAAGGCCGCGCTCGAAGTGCGTTTGAAACTGGAGCGAGACCTCGTCGCCGAAGTCCGCAAGCTGTTGACCGAAGCCGAGAAATCCACCCAGGAATCGGCCCCGCAGAAAGCCGAACTCGGTCGCCTCCGCGCGGAACTCGCCCGGCTTCAGGGCGAGTCCCCGCTCGTCTCCGCCGTCGTTGATGGCGCCGCCATCACGCAGATCGTCGGCGGCTGGACCGGCATCCCCGTCGGCAAGATGGTCCGCAACGAAATCGAGACGCTCCTGCAACTCCACGAGCGCTTGGCCGAGCGCGTCGTCGGTCAGGATCACGCGCTGAAGGCCATCGCCGAACGCATCCGGACCTCCCGCGCCGAACTCGGCGACCCGAGCCGGCCCGTCGGCGTCTTCCTCCTCGTCGGCCCCTCCGGCGTCGGCAAAACCGAAACGGCGATGGCCCTCGCCGATCTTCTGTACGGCGGCGACCGCAACATGGTCATCGTGAACATGTCCGAGTTCAAAGAGGAGTACAAGGTCTCGCAGCTCATCGGCTCCCCGCGCGGCTACGAAGGCTCCGGCGAAGGCGGCGTGCTCACCGAAGCGGTGCGCCGTCGGCCCTACTCGGTGGTGCTGCTCGACGAAGTCGAGAAGTCGCACCCGTCGGTACAGGAAATCTTTTACCAGGTCTTCGACAAGGGCGTGCTCAACGATTCGCGCGGTATTGAGATCAACTTCAAGAACACGATCATCCTGCTCACGTCGAACGTCGGCACAGACACCGTTATGAAGGCGATGGCCGATGCGGATACCGCGCCCGATGCGGCCGGCCTCGCCGAACTGCTCCGGCCCGATCTGCTCAAAGCGTTCAAGCCGGCGCTCCTCGGCCGCATGACCGTCGTCCCCTACTTCCCGCTCGCCGATACCGTGCTGCGGCGCATCATCGAACTCCAGCTCAAGAAGATCGGCAACCGTCTGCGTGCCAACCACAAAGCGGCATTCGCCTACGACCCGGCGGTCGTCGAAGCGGTGGCATCGCGCTGCAAGGAAGTCGAAAGCGGCGCCCGCAACGTCGACCACATCCTCACGAACAACGTGCTCTCGCCGATGGCCAAGGAGATCTTGGCCCGGCAAGCGGAGGGACGTACCGTTTCTAGGGTTTCGGTAGGGGTGGGGGGAGATAAGCAGTTTACTTACGAGATTGAATAATCCGGTAGGGCCAATTGTGCCGATTGCATGGGTATCTCCGGGTGCGCAGAGCGCCCACGTTATGGAGTTATCCCATGCGTCGGTTTTCCAGCGGCCTCGCCGGTCTCGCCTCCTTCCTTGCAACCCCCGCTATTGCGGCGCCGCCCGTCTGCCTTCCCCTCATCGCCCCGCTCTACCCAAACTGCCCGCCCGGGACGTTTCCCGGCAGGTTGCCGACGATTCCGAGCACCGATCCGAACGCGCCTCCGCTGCCGCCCGGAACCGAGAACGCACTGCGGGAAGGGTCCTTCGCCCGCGGCGGTGAAAGCGGCGGACTCTCCGCGGCGACCGCCGCGCCGAACATGGATGGCGATCTCGTCGGCGCCCGCTCCCTCCGGCTGAAGTACACCGCACCCCTGCGGGCGAACTTCGGCCTCACGCCGGGGGCGATGACGGCGACCGGCGGCTCGGCCGCGTTCATCAATCCGAACGCACCCGGTTCCAGCATCACGTTCGGCCCGACGCCCAACGGAACCATCCGCTCCCTCGGCGCCCCGTTCGGCAGTTTCGACCTCACCTACGTGCAGCCGACCTCGGCGGGCAACGTCGATTTCGACCGGGGCTTCGCCCGATCCGCCCTCCAGTCGCTCCTGTCGCAGGGGGGGCTGACGGCCGAGCAGATCAACCAGTTGAACAAGCTCACCCCGGCGGACCGCGCCCGGCTCCTCGGCAACCGGGGGTCGATCAACGCGAGCGTCACGCAGGCGACGCGCGGTTTGGGAATCCCGAACGTCACCGTCCAGAACGTGGACGGCAGTATCACCGGGAACACCATCACCTACACCGCGCTCCTCACCGGGGAGAAGAACCTCGCACTGCCGACCTCGAGCAGCGCCGTCGGCCGGCTGAAGCAATCCGAAGACAACAGCCCGCTGCCGCGCGACCGCGTCATGTTCGGCTACGACACCTTCAGCAATGTCCCCTTCACCGATGCCGGGATCACGGTCAACCGCTTCATGTTCGGCTTCGAGAAGACCTTCCTCGACGGCCGCTGGTCCGCGGAAGTCCGCCTGCCGTTCGCCGGGACGCTCGCCAACAGCTACACGGACGGCTTCGAAACGAAGGATGTCGAACTCGGCAACCTGCGCTTCGCGCTGAAGCACCGCTGGACGACTGGCAGCATCCTCAACTTCGCCAGCGGCGTCGGGGTCACGCTGCCCACGGCCGCGGATCAGGTCGTCTTCTCGCAGCTCGGCGGCGAACTCTACCGCTTCAAAAACGAATCGGTGACGATCGAACCCTATCTCGCCCTCATCTACACGCCCAACGATCGCTTCTTCGCCCAGGGCTGGTCGTCGGTCAATTTCGACACGACCGGCGGCCGCTTGACGTGGAACCCGGACGTCTTCGGCGGCAGCGGTTCGTCGCGGATCTGGGATCTCCCCTACCTCGCGCTCGACGGCCAGATCGGCTACTGGGTCGTCCGCCGGGATGCCGGCACCATCCGCGGCATCGCGCCGTTCATCGAACTCCACTACAACTACGCGATCGCCCAGAACCGCGTGCAGGACAACTTGAACGACGTCGCCGGCGGTCAAGGGCTGCAGGCGACCC
>JAYVTJ010000239.1:0-9096 GCA_043774415.1 Fimbriiglobus sp.
GTGTCAGTCGGTCGCGAACGAGGTCGATCCCGAGGGCGCCCGCGCCCTCGGCATGACGATCGTACGCCGGATCACCGGCGGCGGCGCCATGTTCATCCAGCCGCACGGGGCCATCACCTACTCGCTGATTCTGCCGGAGAAGCTGGTCGAAGGACTGACACTCCGGCAGAGCTACGAGGTGTGCGATGCGTGGGCCGTATGCGGGCTGCGCGGCATGGGCATCGGCTGCTTCTACCGGCCGGTCAACGACATTGCCTGCGTCGCGGGGAAGATCGCCGGGGCGGCGCAAGCGCGCCGGCGCGGGGTCGTGCTGCACCATACGACACTCGCCTACGCGATGGATCCCTCCGAGATGCATCGGGTGCTGCGCATCGGCCGGGCGAAGCTGAAGGAGCGCGGTGTGGGGAGCGCCGCGAAGGAGGTGGCGCCGCTGCAATTGCAGACGGCGCTGAGCCGCGAAGCGGTGGCGGCGGGGTTGCTGGACGCGTTCCGGGAACGGTACGGGGGAGCGATTGAAGAACTGAGCGCCGAGGAGTTGACGGAGGCGGAGGCGCTCGTGGAAACGAAGTACGGAAAAATGGAGTGGACAGCGGAGTTCGAGTGAAATCGGCTTGGGCGATCGGCGCGGCGTGAGCCCGCCGTGCTGCGAACCTCACACGGCGGGCTCACGCCGCGCCGCTCGCCCGATCATTTCACCGGTTCCTTCAACCCGATGAGAAACTCCACCAGGTCGCGCAGCTCCTTCTTGCTCAGCTTCTTCACCAGATCCTCGGGCATCGCCGACTTGTCCGGCTTCTCGGCGTCCACGTCGTCCTTCGGCACAACGATCACCTTGTTCTCGGCCGTGACCACCGTGTATCCCTTCGCATCTTTCGCACGCAGCACGCCCGAGATCGTCCGACCGTCGAGCAGCGTCAGGATCACGCTCTCGTAGCCCTTCGCGATCTGCTTGCTCGGCAGCACGATCGACTCCAGCAGGTACTCGCGGGTCTTGTCTTTCGCGACGCCGTTGATGACCGGGCCGACGTCGCCGCCTTGCCCGTCGAGCTTGTGGCAGCGCTGGCAGTAGACGGCCGCGCTGTTGAGGAAGAGCGCCCGGCCCTTCTCGGCATCGCCGCCGGCGAGCGCTTCGCGGTGCCGGCTGAGGGGATCTTTGGCCTCGGCCGCCTTCGCCGCGTCGTCGATTCTCCTCAGCGGGACATCCAGATAGGCATGGAGTCTCAGCTTCGGCGTTCCCTGACGAGTTTTGGCCGCCTCGATCACGTCGAGTTTGAGGGCGTCGGGCACCTCGCCCTTCTGGTACTTGTCCATCCAAGCCATCAAGGTCCGGTCCGCCTCTTTGCTCTCCGGCAGTTTGCCGAGAGCTTCGAACGCCATCTGCTTCTCCACCAATTCGGCCTTCGGGTCCTCGAGCAGGTCGGAGAGTTCCTTTCCGGCGGCGGAAGGGTTCAGCCGAGCGTTCACCGTCCGCACCGCCCCGCGGAGCTTGGCTTCGGGGGAACCGGCGTTCGCCTTCAGCACGTCGGGCAGCGCCTTCGCCTTCAACTCGTCGAGCGCGAAGAGGGCGTCCACCCGCAGGTTCACCGGCTGCTTGGCGTCACCGGCGATGCCGGCCAGCAGAGGCTCGGCTTCGGTGACGTTCAGCTTCTTCGCGGTCTCGGCGGCTTCCTTACGCACGGCGTCACTGCCGGCGAAGAGCTTGGCGACCACGGGACGGATCGCCGCGACGGCGTCGTCCGTCGGGCGGTCGGCGAGGTCCTGGCGCAGGCCGGTGATGGCGTCGCGCTTCGGCGGCTTCGCCCAATCGGCGAGGAGCTTCATCGCCGAGATGCGGAGGACATCGGGTTCGGAGGCTCGGGCCGCGAATTCGGCGAGGGCCTTGGCATGTTCGGCTTTGCCGAGTTTGAAGTTCGCGCTCAGCGCCCGGAACGCGACTGCTTCGGGCAGCCCCGGCTTGTCGGCGAGCTTCGCGAGTTCGACCATCGGCGCCATTTCGTTGTCGTCGTGGATGGCCCGCGCCGCTTCGATCACGATCTTCGGTTCCGTGTCGCTCAGGAACGCGCCGAGCTTGGTGCTGTGCAGCCGGCGCAGAGCGAGGACGACGCCCATCCGCACGGCGGGGGTGTCGAAATCCTTCTTTTGCAGCGACCAAGCATTGTAAAGATCGTCGCCGTTGCGCGTCAGCCCGACGAGGCCTTGCACCGCCGCTTGGCGGAGGTAGACGTCTTTGTCCGCGTTCGACCGGAGCAGTTCGAAGAGCGGGAAGTACGTCGCGGCTTCGTCGGTCGGCTTGGTGTTGAGGTGGATTTCATCTTCGGTTTTCCCATAAGCCGCGGCTGCTTGGGCTTGGACGCGGGCGTTCTTGTCGGTCAGCAGCTTCACGAGCACCTTGCGGACGCTGTGCGGCAGCGTGGGCCGAGTGGACAGCGTCTTGCCGACTTGGGCGCGGATCTCGTCGTCCTTGTCTTCGCTGAAGTTCGAAATCTGCCCGATGGCGTTGCACTGCCCGAGGCCCCAGATCGCATGGAGCCGGGTGATTTGATTCTTTGAAGTCTTCGCCACTTCCTCGAATGCCGCGATGGCATCGACCACCGGCCGCGTCGCCAATTCATACTGCGCTTCCAGCCGCACCTGCTGGTGCGGATGCTCCAGCAGCTTCGCCAACTCCGCGATCTTCTTCCCCTCGAACCCTTCGGCGAGGAGCTTCTTGGCTTCCGCCACGGCCGGGTTCTTCTGCCCCTCGGGGTCTTCGACGCGGAAGATGCGACCGCGGTTCTGCGGTGCCCAGCCGCTCACCCAGTCGCTCCAGTAGAAGGCGCCATCCGGGCCGAACTCGCAGTCCGTCGGCACCATCCCCGTCACGAACGGCTCGGGCTTGTTCACCTCGAAGCTCGCCCCCTTCGGCTTGACGCTCACGGCCCAGATCTTCGAACTGCCGGCGTTGCTCGTGAAGTCGCAGGCGAAGAAGTGATCCTTGTACTTGTCGTTGAAGCCGATGCCGGGGTAATGCGTCATCCCGGCGGGGCCGTTGCCGAAGTGGGCCAGCGGCGGCAGCACATACGCGGCGCTGTCGGCGTGCGGCAGGTGCCACAACTTCTCGGTGTTCCATGGCCCGCGATTTCCCTGCGGCACGGCGGGCGTGTGCATGAGGGTGCCGTACTGGTAGCCGCAGCGCCAGCCGCTGTCGCCCCCTTCGGTGATCTGCACCCAGCGGGCGCTGTCGCCGCTGTCGCAGTTGTTGTCGTAGGTGAAGAGGTTGCCGAAGTCGTCGAAGGCGAGTTCCTGCGGATTGCGCAGCCCCGTGTGGACGATCTCCATGTTCTTGCCGTCGACATCGCACCGGAGAACGCAGCCCTCGTCGGGGAGGAAGAGCTTCTTCTTGTCGATGGTCGTCACGTTCAAACCGCGGTCGCCGATGCTGAAGTACAAGCGGCCGTCGGGCCCCATGCGGAGCCCGTGCATGTCGTGGCCGAGGAACTGCGCCCGCAGGCCGAAGCCGGTGGCGAGCGACGTCTTCACATCGGCGGCGCCGACATTCTTCGTGTCCTTCAGCAAATACAGATCGGGAATGCACGTGAGGTAGACCTGCCCCTTGCGCGCGAGCACTCCGGCCGCGAGGCCGTCCTTGAGTTTGTTGAACCCCTTCGCGAACACGGTCGATTTGTCGGCGGCCCCTTTGCCCGTGCTGTCCCAGAGCATCCGCACCTGGTCGTCGAAGTCCTCGTAATTCTTTTCCTTCGCGCCGAATTTGTGCTTCTCGTACATCTTCAACCGGTCTTCGACGGTCCGCGCACCGATGTCTTCATCGAGCCAGTCCATGTGCCCGCGCGTGTCCGGGACGCCGTGTTCGAAGCGCGTCGTCTCGGCGACGTAGCACCGACCTTGGCCGTCGAAGCAGAAGCTCACGGGGTTGGCCATGAGCGGCTCGGCGGCCCAGACGGTCGGCTTCAACCCGCCGGCCACGACCGCGCGCTTGGCGGCGACGCTTGCGTCCGGATTGTCCTTCGCGGGCTGGGCATCGGGGTTCATCGGCGGCACGGCTTGCACGTTCAACAGCGCGAACGCGAGCAGGAACAGGCCGAAGAGTGGGAGTCGGTATCGCATGGAGATTCCGAAGAAGCGTTTGGGCGGGGAGATGGATTCAGGTTAACGGTGGGGAAGCGGCGGGGCAACGTCGTAAGGAAGCTGCGATCAGGCGTCGGGCAGTGCCGCGACGGCGTCCTCGATGAGCTGGGCCGCCACCTGCATCGGGCTGACCTTGCGCCCGGTTGCACCGGCGCGCTCCGCAAGCACGGCGAGCTTGCGCAGGGTCGCTTCGCTCATGGGCACCTTCGGAGATTCGACCCAACTCGGATCGCTCGGCCGACCGGGGCGAGTCCCCTGTCCGGGGGTCAAGCGGGATTGCAGCGCCGCGACGATCCCCGCCAGCCGTGCGGCTCCGAACGCCCCACCGCCGGTCTCGGGGACTCGGCCGATGACCTTGGCGCCGAGTTTCTCCGCGATCTTGTGAACGTTGGCGGCCATCGGATCACTCCGTCGTCGGTTCGAGAGGGTAGCTCAACTCCAAGTAATCTCCGTCGATCACGAACCCAACCGCCCCCTGCTTGGCTTCGCGGCCGACCCGGTCGAAGAACGCCTTCAGGTGATCGGCCTTGCTCTCCAGCAGTTCCGCACCGGTGTAGCACTGGACGATCACCGGCTCGTCGAACAGCAGCTTGCCACCTTGCGCATCGTCGCGCCAAATGCCACGTCCCTGCGGGAACGCCGTGGCTCCGCCGAACAATTTCCCCAGGGTCAGCAGCGCCTCGTCGACCCAAAAGGTTTGATCGATGGGGCGATCGAACCGATCCCGGCTCGGGATGAAGAGCACCAGCAGAGTCGAGGCGGACTTTGTGGCTCCGAGCCGTGCGGCAGCATCGGGCATCGTGCGATCCCTCGGATACCATCTGGAGAGATACTAACACTTTTTGGGCAATAAGTCAATCACACCGCGACCTGCGTTTCGTCCAACTCCGCGGGGTGGGTCTGCCAGCGCGGGGGGAAGTAGTAGCAGATCAGCACCCCCAGCACGTACAGCCCGAACATCGGCACGAAGAGGTAGAGCATCGTCACGACGTCGGGCGTCGGCGTGATGACGGCCGAGAAGATCGCGAGGATGAAGACGGCGTAGCGCCACTTCTTCCAGTAGACCTGCGCGGTGAACAGCCCGATGCGGTTGAGGAAGAACATCACGAGCGGCGTCTGGAACGAGATGCCGAACACGAGCGGCAGCATGATGGCGAAGCCGAGCCACTCGTTGAGGCGCAGGTCGGGGTCGAGATCGACGTAGCTGTTGAAGCCGAGCAGCGCCTTGACCGCGCCGGGCAGCACCACGAATTGGCAGAGCAGCGCCCCGGCCAGGAAGAGGCCGATGCTGAACGGCAGGTAGAGGTGGATGTGCCGGCGTTCGTGCGGATAGAGGCCGGCGCCGAAGAAGGCCCACATCTGGTAGAAGAGCCACGGGCTGCTGAGGAGCACGCCGCAGAGCAGGCTCACCTTGAAGTAGACCATGAACGCTTCTTGGGTGCTCAGCGTCGTGAGGTAACGGCGCGTGCCGAGGTAGCCTTCCCCTTCGCTGCCGTACGAACTGATGTAAGCTGGGAAGACCTTCGAGTCGATTTCGATGTCGGTTTGCGCCGGATCGAGCCGCTTGATGCCGAACGCTTTTTCGAAAGGTTCAATCGGAACGAGCATGGGGAACGACTTGTCGGCCCCGCGGAGCGCGAGCTTCTCTTCGTCGGTGAGCGAATCGAACGCACCGTCATTTTTCGCGAGCTTCTTGCGGATCCTGTCCGCCTCTTCCGGAGGAGTCCGCGTGATCGCCGTCAATTTGTTCTGCGCTTCCGGTGCAGCGTTGCGGCGCTGATAGAAATCGCGCACCTGCGATTCTACCGGCTCCGTGATGATGCGCATCGCGGGGCGGCCCATGCCGAAGCCGGGGCGGTCGAGGTAATCGCCGATGCCGTCCAGGATGAACCCGATGACGAGGCAGAAGACGAGGCCGAGGATCGCCTTGATGAGGCGGCTGCGCAGCTCTTCGATGTGGTCGCCGAAGGACATCCGGGTGTTGTCGAAGATGTCGTCGGGGTAGTCGGGGCGCGTCCGGGCCATGGCGGTACTCCGCGGGCGTGTTGGCTGGGTAGCCCAACCACGTGGCGAAGGTGCACGGTCGGTTGGAAAGGCGGGGATAGGAGAATAGTAGTGCGCCGCGGCGCGGGACACAAGGGGGCTACTCCCGACTCTCGAGAAGGCGCGGAAGGAATCTCGGGAATTCTGTCGCACCGGGCAATCGCCGCCTGCGGTCGAACCGTCTAGGAAGTACTCCGGTGGCGCCCAGCGCCGCCCCCCTCCCCGTTTTCCCCAGGAGAATTCCACCATGCGCCGCTTCCTGCTCACCGCGTTGGCCATCTCCGGCGGCATGCTCGCCGCCGAGCAGCCCGTCCTCGGCCTGCGGATCGCCGTGCCCGCGAACTTGCAGACCTCGCAGAAAGTCGCCCAGTCCGATGTCATCGTCACCGGCAAGGTCACGACGGTCGAAAAGGAGACCGTCGATTTGCCGCAGTTCGCCGGCGACAAGAACAAGGCCGCCTTCACCGTGGCCGTCATCAAGGTCGAAACGGCGCTGTCTGGCGTGAAGAATGTCACGCACCTGAAAGTCGCGTTCATGGCCCAACCGGGTGGCGGCGAAGTGCCGGACGAAATCATCAAGGGGCCCGGCATCCGCCCACTGCCGATCCGCGGGTTCGGGCCCGTCCAACTGACCGAGGGCCAAGAGGGGATCTTCTTCCTCCAGAAGCACCCCGGTTCGGACACCTACTACGCGGTCCAGCAGGGGATGACCCCGGTCTCCGCGAAGGCCGAGAATTACAAGGACGAACTCGTCAAAGTGAAGGGGATCACCGACGCCCTCGCCGATCCGCTGAAGGCCCTCAAGGCCGAGAAGCCCGACGCCCGCCTCACGGCCGTGGCCGCGATCGTCGGCAAGTACCGCCAGCCCGCCCGCAGCGGCCAATCGGTCGAAGTGGCGATCCCGGCCGAAGAGACCAAGCTCATCCTGAAGACGCTGCTGGAAGCCGACTGGACCGTCGCGGACATGCCGGCCCCCGGCTTCGATTACCAATCGGCGCCCGGCAACATCGCCAGCATGATCGGCCTATATCCGGGCGGCAACGGCGTCCCGCAAGTCGTGGTGAAGCCGGGCGAGAGCTACAACGCCAAGTGGAAGGAAGTGGTCAAAGTGTGGTTCGCGAAGTCCGGCGAGAAGTTCGAGATCAAGAAGTTCGTGGCGAAGAAGTAGTGGATCGGTCAGTGGAGGGTGGTCAGTGGAGAGTGGTCAGTGGCAGGTGGTCGGAAAAAAGCGAAGAAGGGAACGGGGTTAGGCCCCGAACTCATCTTCGCTTTTTTTGCTTCACTGACCACCACTCACTACCCACTATCCACTGCACGATCAGCCCTTCGGCTTGCTCACATCGATGACGATCTCCGGCCCGTCCACGGTCACCTCCCGTTCGATCTGCGATTTCTCCCGGCTGAAGCGACCGCCGAGCACCTCCGGGGCACCCGAGATCCCCGGCACGGCGTTGGGCATCGTCAGGATCACCTTGTACTTGCCCGGTTTGATCCCTTTGCCATCGTGGCCCGAGATTTCGAACGCTCCGGTGTCGGCGGCCACGGGGCCCATGAAAGTATCTCCGCCTTCGACGGGCGTGAATTGGATTTGAAGCGCCGAATTCGTCCCTTCCGTACCGGGTGGAGGCGGGAGCGCCGCCTTGCCTCGCGGGGGTGCGGCCGTGTAGGGCTTGCCGCCGTCCACGAGCTTGCCTTTCACGATCGCTTTCGGCGAATTGTCACCCGACTGGGAGCATCCCATCGCGGCGGCGAGGCCGACCAGCAGCGCCGCGGAGAGTTTGCGAATCATGATCGGAGGCACCTCGGAGTGGGGAAAGGAAAAAACCGAGCGGCGGCGGGCGCGACTCGGTCTGGGGAAGGTGCAGTTCGGGTCGGAGTCAGTAGTTGCCCAGAGGTTGGCCGTCGCTCCGCAGGCCGAGTCGCCGGAACGTCGTCAGGTCGATCGAGTAGCTGAGGAACCGCACCGATCCGTCGCAGAGGCTGACCATGAAGCCGCCGGTGTGCGATGAGCCGAAGCGGAGGTTGCCGTCGCCGGTGCGCGGATCGGGGAGCGGGGCGTACTGCGTCCAGCGGATCGTGTCGTGATCCCAGCCGCTGGTGTAGCCTTCGTTGTCATCGCCCTGGAAACCTCCGAGGAGGGCCACGTTCAGCCGCTTGTCGCCCGCGAAAATGGTATTCGATGTGCCGTCGGTGATCGCCAGCAGGTTGATCAGCGGCGAAGAGCCGCCGTCGTTCTGAGCCACCGCCCCTTCGTTGGCATCCCCGCCGCACCCCGCGTAATCGGTCTGGGCGTGGAGATACGTGCCCCCCGGACCGTACCAGGATCCGCCGCTGAAGGCGGTCGGCGCGCGCCGGCTCGGGCAGAAGAACGTCTTGACCGGGGTGCCCATCGCCTGGATCTGAGCGTCGGCGATCGTCGTTTTGCCGGAACCGTTGAACAGATTGCCCTGCTCGATGTACGGCAGGACTTGGAAGCCCCAGCCCGCGAGTTGCTGCCGGCCGGTCGCCGGACTGCCGAGGGCGGTGTAGACCGGGGCGTCGGGCCAACCGCGGCCGCCGTTCGGCAGCGTGCCGATCGTGTCGTGGTGACCATGCGCGGCGAGGGCGAGCTGCTTCAGGTTGTTGCTGCACTGCATCCGCGCGGCGGCCTCGCGGACTTTTTGAACAGCCGGCAGGAGCAGGCCGATGAGGATCGCGATGATCGCGATCACGACCAAGAGTTCGATCAGGGTGAAGGCACCCCGACTCCGAATGCGGGAGAGACGCATGGCAGAAGCCCTCGGAACGACTGAGAAAGGGATCGGACGAAAACCGAGACGGGATCAACACCGGCTTTGTAACGCATTGAGCCAAAACACCCTCAATGCGTTACAGGCGGAATCAAATCGTTACAGGACTTCCGCTTCTTCCATCGGGTAGTATGGTGGG
>JAYVTJ010000240.1:0-2277 GCA_043774415.1 Fimbriiglobus sp.
GCATCGCGGCGCGTGATGCTGTCGAGCGTGATCATCCGCGTCCGGCTGTTCTTCGGGCTGCCCGGTTCGTTGAAGCCGATGTGCCCCGTCCGGCCGATGCCCAGAATCTGGATGTCGATGCCCCCGGCCGCGCGGATCTTGCGCTCGTAATCGATGCAGAACTCTTCGATCTCGTCGGGCTTCAGGGTGCCATCCGGGATGTGGATGTTCTCCCACTTGATGTTCACGTGGTTGAAGAAGGTCTCGTGCATCCAGCGGAAGTAGGAATGCGGGTCCTCCTTCGGCAGTGCCAGGTATTCGTCGAGGTTGAAGGTGACGACTTTGGCGAAGTCGAGCTTTTCTTCGACGTGCAGCCGGATGAGTTCGCGGTAGAGGCCGACGGGGGTGCTGCCGGTGGCGAGGCCGAGGACGGTGGTTTTGCCGGCGGCGTTGCGGGCGCGGATGAGCTTGTCGATCTCGCGCGCCACATAGCGGTTTGCGGCGGCGCTGTTGGGCAGCAGCAGGCTCGGGACGCGGGTGTGGGGGAGCAGGTGCTGGGGAGCGGGCGGCATGGGGGACGATTCCGGCAAACGGGAGGGGCGCTCTCCGGCTGTTGTACGCTCGGCGCGGAAGCGCGGGGAGGCGGAACCCGCGCCGAAAATGATTCCGGCGCGGATCCCCCACCCTCTGCTGGAACCATTCCAAATCGCCGGAATCATTTTCGAGGTGTCGGAACCGCAATGCAGCGCGGCGATTGAACCGAAGGAAGGGCACGCCGGGTCGTGTATTGAGACTGGGCTCGCCGTCGCGCGGCGCATCGTGCTGCACTTGGGCGGAACCGTGCGCCTCGCGTCCGAGTTGGGGCGGGGGACCACGGTCATCATCCGCCTCGCGGGACCACCGAGCGGCGCCGGTTGAACGACTCACGCCTTCCCGTCGCCCAACTGCGGCAGGTCGTCGAGTGTCCGCAATCCGAAGAGTTCCAAGAATCGAGGCGTCGTCGCGTAGCCGCTCGCGCCGCGCGCCGCGGCGACGAGGCCGAGGCGCACGAGTTGCCTCAGCACGGCGCCGGAGTCGGCGCCGCGCGCGCTGTCCACTTCGGCTTTGCCGATCGGCTGCCGGTAGGCGATCAAACCGAGCACGTCGATGGCCGGCTGCGCCAGCCGGGTTTCCTTCGGCCCGCCGTAGAGCTTCTCCGGCACCCCGCGATATCGGCTCCGCAGTGCGAGCACCCACCCCGCTTCGCGCGGCTGCACGGCGTACGGGCGATTCTGCTTGCGGTAGCTGCGGGCGAGTTCATCGACGAGTTCGCGGAAGCGCTCGGCCGTCAGTCCGCGGATCGCGGCGCAGGCCTTCTCCGCCGTCAGCGGCGGGCCGCCGATGAAGAGCATCGCTTCGACGATTTGCAGCGGCGACGGGGGCGGCTCCGCGGGTTCGACGACGCTCTTCGGAAACTGCATCGGCGCGGTCGGCGGCACCGGTGCGGCTTCCACTTCCGCTTCGAGTTCCGCAGCATCCGGCTCGGCGTCGAGTTGCCAATCGCCGGCGCCCAGCTCCGCGGCCGTGGCGACGGCTTCGCTCCAGCCGATGGGTCGCTTGGGATTGTCGGGTGTGCCCATGCCGGACGTTACCCGCCGTGGGGCAGGAAGAACACCCCGGTCACAAACGTGCCGATCCAGAGGAGCGTGAAGAGCGCCCCGAGCGCGACGTGCAGCTTCACCCGGTGCGCCTTGCCCAGCAGCAGCATCACGGGGAGCACGCACGCCGACGGCACGGCGAAGTAAAGGTGGATGCGCAGGGCTTCACGGGCCTCTTCGTTGAAGGTCGCGCTGACATCGACGAAGAATCGAAGCATCAATTCGAAGCCGACGACGGTGGTCATCGTGAGGATGAAGAAGGCCGTGTTCAGCCGGCCGTGCAGCTTCTTGCGTCCGCCCGCGATCGCCAGGATCGCCGCCGCGTAGAGGATCGTCACGGCCACGACGAGGACCTTGAGGGTCAGGATGATCTGCGGACCGGTCGGCACGGGCGAGTCTCGCGGAGGAGGGACGTGGGTTATTGTAGTCCGGAGCGAAGTGGTAGGATGGTGCCGGGAGGAGATGCGATGCCGATCCACGATTGGACCCGAGTGACGGCCGGAACCTGGCACGACATGCACGTCGGCGAAAATTGTAGTTGGATTGATCTTGGAGTCACCAAATGGACAAACGCACCGAGCGATCCACTCATGCCAAAATACAGCGACGCGTTGCTGTGCTGCTCCGTGGACACCGCTTCTCGCGATCGAAAACATCATTC
>JAYVTJ010000241.1:0-2410 GCA_043774415.1 Fimbriiglobus sp.
GACCCGGCGGATCGTCGCCGAGGCGGGTGTCCTCATCCCGAAGGGGTTCGTGCTGCCGCCGCCGCGCGAGGTCTACGACGGCGAGTTCGTCGAGTTCCCGGCGCTGCTGGCCGAACACGACCTGACCTGCCCGGTCATCGCCAAGCCGACCTGCGAGGGGTCGAGCAAGGGCATCCGCAACCGCTGCCTGATCGAGACGCCGGACCAACTCGGCCCGACGGTGGCGGAGCTGTGGGCGGCGTACCGCCAGCCGGTGCTGGTCGAGCAGTTCATCGCCGGCGAGGAAGTGACGGTCGGCATTCTCGGCAACGACCCGCCGGCGGTGCTGGGCTTGATGCGGGTGGTGCCGAAGCAGGCGACGGCGAACTTCGTCTACAGTCTGGAAGTGAAGCGGAACTACGCGGCGCTGGTCGAGTACGAGTGCCCGCCGAAGCTGCCGGGGAGCGTGCTGCGCGAGCTGGAGCAGAGCGCACTGGCGGCTTACGAGGCGGTCGGCTGCCGAGATGTGGCGCGGTTGGATTACCGCATCCGCGACGGGGTGCCGTACTTCATCGAGGTGAATCCGCTGCCGGGGCTGGATCCGGTGTCGAGCGATTTGGTGCTGATCGGCAACGCGATGGGCGTCCCGCACGCGGAGATTGTGAAGCGGATTTTGGAAGCGGCGGTGATGCGGGAGGGGGTCGTCGCATGAGCGACACTGTCGACTCGCCACCGTACGAGGAAGCGCCTGAACTTCATGGGCGCCATCTCCTGGTGTGCAACTCGCTCTGGTACGATCACCGTCGCCCCGAGGCGGGGTTCAGCCTTGGCCGGATCATCACGCACGTCGAACCGGCGACTGGATTTCCCTTCCGGTTCGACAAGCTATTTATCTACTTCCAGTACTGGGGCGATCCCGGAGAATACCAGGTGCGGATTCGCCTTGTGAAACTGGACTTCGAGGACGATGATGAACGGGTGATGCAACTCGGGCCGGGTGGGGAGCCGTGGGAGTTCCGCATGACATCACGGCGTCCGGTCGTCGTCTCCGGATTGAACTTCGTCGAAGAATTGGGATACCCCATCGGGTTGGTCCCATTCCCCGAACCGGGAATCTACGAATTTCAATTGTGGGCCGACGGGATCGATGAACCGATCGTCCGCGAACAGGTGTTGGCCGAGGAGAATCGCTATGTCTGAAACAGCATCCCCTGCTGCAGGCGCGGTTCCGCCGCATCGACCGCGAGGCCCGGTCGGCACGCAGGTGCGCAAGGTCACCCGTGCGGAATTGACTCGGCTCTTGGGCGGTCCACGGTCCCAGTCCCGCATCCACTTCTTCGACGAAGTCGCTATGCGGGGCAATGCGACGCCGGAGGAATCGACTTGGCCCGTCGTCGTCGCCGACGAGATGGACTTCTCCGCGCTGATGGCGGAGCCTCCCCACGATGGCACGGATCGCTCTTGGATTTGGGAGGTACTTCCGCAACTCCGGCCGTTCGCGGTCGATGAGATCCGATCGCGGGGCGTCGAGGACGAGTCGCTCGCCGACGACGTTTTGCTCAAAGCCGCCCGTATTCTGATGAGTTCCGCAACTGACGACCACTCCCCCGTCGCATTGCAGACGCTCGTCCGTCAGTTGGTCGAAGCGGAAGCCGGCAGAACCCCGAAGTCCACCCCATGACCGACCCGCGCGTCCTCATCGTCTACAACGAACCGGTGCTGCCGCCCGAGCATCCGGACTACGGCTCGGAGTCGGACGTCCTGTACTCCGCCAAAATCGTCCGCGAGAGCCTCACGACCCTCGGCATCCCGAACGCCTCCTTCGGCGTCACCGACGACCTCCCCGCGCTGCTCGCCCGGCTGCTCCTCCGCGATTTCGACGTCGTCTTCAACCTCTACGAGGGCACCGCCGACTTCTCGATCACGGAGGTCTACTTCACCGGCCTGCTCGAATGGCTGCTGATGCCCTACACCGGCTGCCCGTCCACGACGCTCGGCATCGCCCGCAACAAGGCGCTCGCGAAGCAGCTCTTCAAAGCCGCCGGCATTCGCACCCCCGACTTCGTATTGCTGCACGACGATACCGTGCCGCCGCTCGATCTCGGCTGGCCGCTCATCGTGAAGCCGGTTGCGGAGGATGCCAGCGTCGGCATCGATCAGGGATCGGTGGTGTCGAACGAGGAGGAACTGCGGGCGCGCGTGAAGTACGTCCGCGAGACCTACGGCGGCTCGGTGCTCGTCGAGGAGTACATCGCCGGCCGCGAGATTCAAGTGTCGCTCGCCGACCTCGGGAACGACGATTCGCCGACGGTGCTCTCGTTCTCCGAGATCGCCTTTAAAGCGGCCGCCGCGAAGACGCTCTGGCCCGTGTACACCTACACCGCGAAGTGGGACGAAGAGAGCGAGGAGTACAAGTCGGCGCCGGTCGTGG
>JAYVTJ010000242.1:0-2051 GCA_043774415.1 Fimbriiglobus sp.
GGGACTCCCGGTTGAGCTTCAACCGGGTATGGTGACTTGGAATGTTGCCCGAGCGTGAGGGCAGATACTGCGCCGTGAAACGGTTTCACGATCCCGTTATTTCCATTTTCGGACGTTCACGCCAGTAGAGGCGGCGCTATTGGCCTTTGTGCGAATAACGGGCAGGGTCACTTCCCCGGCATCGTCTGCGGCGGGCGGAACGGTTCGACTCGCACTTTCGTTCCGCCGCAGGTCGTGCCGCTCATCTTGGCATCGAGCTTCACCGTCCACCGAAAGTACCAAGCGCCGTTCGTCGATTCGCTCACGCTGAGAATCCGGGCATCGCCATCCCACTCCCATCGGCCCTGCCAGAGCAGCCCTTCGGCCGTCAGGAACTCCGAGAAGTCGCCATTGCCGCTCAGCGTCGCCGTGTAGGGATGATCGCTCCAGTGGATCGTGTAGACGCCGTGCGCGAGGCCGGGCGGCTTGTGGGCCTCCTTCGGCACCGGGGCGGCGAGTGCGGTTCCCGCGAGCAGGAGCAGGACGGCGATGATCTTCATGGTGATGGCCTCAGAAAGTCACAGTGGGCATCGGTTCCCGCCGGATGCGGATGTCATCGCGGAAATTGGTTCCCCACATCCCGTTCTCGAAGGAGGGCTTCCCTTTCACGTTGAACTCGATCCGCGCGTACGTCTTCGTCGAGAACATCACCCGGTCGCCGTCCTTCAGGTCGCGGGGATGGACTTCGACCCATTGGCCGCGTGTCAGGCGGTAGACCGGCACCGGGTTGTCTTCCCCGCTGCGGTCGATCTTCGGTGTGGCCTGCACCGCTCCGACGCCGAGGAGCGACAGGACGGACGCGGCGGCGAGTTTGAGGGACGTTCGGCGGTTCATCGGGTTCCTTCGGGAAGAGGGTCAGTCGTGCCGTCGTTCCATCGCCAGAACCCGGCCTGCGGTCGTGGCATTGCATTGGGCCGTTATCGAGAAGTATTCGGCCCACGTCAGGCAGTAATTGATCCTGATGTGTTCCAATTGCTCGGCGAGTTCGCGGTGCGCCGCCCGCACGATCTCATCGCGGGGATGCTGTTCGGGAAGTGGTCCGAGATCGAGCCTGTTCATCGATGAACTCCGGAGAGGGTTACGCCAGCAGCGAATCGAGCAACGCCGAGAACTCCGCCGGCGTCCCGAAGGCGTCGGCGAAGGCCATATCGGGGGGCGTTGGGGCACCGGCCCCGAGCGTCGGCGGAGAACCCTTCGACGTCGCGGGAGCACCCGCAGGCGGTGGGGTATCGGGAGGCGGAGGCATCCCCGGAATCGGGGGAAGACCCGGCGGTTGACCCGGAGGCCCGGCGGCGCCCGGAACCGGTTGCTTCGCGGGGTCGCCCCCGAGGAAGTCGTCCGGCCCGGTCGGTGCCGGGAACTTCGTGATCTGCCGGATGTAGTCTTCCGAGATCTGTAGCCCCATATCCTTGCTCTGCTTCACGGCGTCGAGCTGGGTCTTCGTTTCCTGCCAGTTCACCCCACCGAGTTCCGCGATCGGGATCGGCGTGCCGGGCGGGAAGTTGCCGACCACCAACGCCGGGAACAAGTCGTGGCAGATGCGGCGCATGACCATCGACGACGAGAGCGATTCGTCCGGGTCGGCCACGCTCGTTTTGTTCGCGGCCGTGTTGTGGCGCTGGTCGGCGCCGCCACTCGGAAGGAACTGCGAAAACGATCCCCGCACGGCGAGGTAGATGTCTTCGCGGGCCTTGTCGATGAGATTCGAACGGCCGTCGGCATTGATCGACGCGGCCATGTTCAGAAGCTCGACCGTATCACCATCGGGGATCGTGATGATCCCGCCTTGTCGGAGTTCGGCGAGGGCGAGTTCGAAGGCTTCCCGGTTCGTCTGCTGCTTGTACTTCCCGACGACCACGGGGCCGGAGTACACCTTTTCCGCGTAGTACCAGAGCTTGAACGCCTCGTCGATGAGTTGGGCCGCACGGTAGGCCGCGCGCAGGTCGGAGCTGCCGAACGGGTCGTCGAAAAGCTCGTCGTGGGTGAAGAGGATGAACTTCCGGCGCGGGTAG
>JAYVTJ010000243.1:0-1570 GCA_043774415.1 Fimbriiglobus sp.
TGGCCGACGGGATCAACCTGGCCGCGCTCGCCCCGGCGGCGGGGGCGAAGGACGCCAATCCGATCACGGCTCAGATGCGGGCTGTTCTGAAGGCAGTTGAAGTGAAGGAAGGTATCGTCGGCACTTGGCGCACCCTCTCGCAGAAGGCCCACGCGAAGGACGCCGATGCGAAATTGAAGGACGACCTCGCCGCACTCACGGTGAAGGTCGAAGCGGCGGACGCCAAGATCCGCGATGCGGCGAAGCCGCAGAAGCTGAAGTTCGAAATCGCACCCGCGGCGACGATGTGATTCACCGGTTCTCGAAGAGCACATCCATCCGCTTGCCCGTGCAGATCCGCGACGGCCGATTTTGGGCGTCGCGGATTTCGCTTTCCACATCGACCCCCAGCGCACTGTATATCGTCGCCCCGATGTCGTACGGGGTGTACGACGTCGTGACCGGATGCCCACCGATGCGATCCGATTTGCCGATGACGCGGCCGCCGCCGACTCCGCCGCCGGCGAACAGGCCCGAGTAAACCGAGGCCCAGTGATCGCGGCCCGCGATCGTCTCTCCGGGGAGCGTCGAGATCTTCGGCGTCCGGCCGAACTCGCCGACCACGGCCACGAGCGTCTGGTCGAGCAGGCCCGACGATTCCAGTTCGTCCGTCAGCGCGGCGATGGCCCGGTCGAGCCAGGGCAGCAGCCGGGTCTTCATCTTGCCCCAGTTGTCCGTGTGGGTGTCCCAGTTCTGCACGGTCCCCATGTTCGCCTGCACCATCGGCACCCCGGCCTCGACGAGCCGGCGGGCGAGGAGCAGCGACTGGCCGAACTGATTGCGGCCGTAGCGGTCGCGCACCTTCGGCGCTTCCCGCTCCAACCGGAAGGCCTCGGCGACGCGGCCCGAGGCGAGCAATTCGAAGGCCCGGCGCTGGTGGTTCGCGAACATCGGGTCGCCGGCCTTGCTCGAACCGAGCTGTTCGAGCAGGTTCCGCCGCGCGTCGATCCGCCATTGATCCGTGCCCGCCGGCAGCGCGAAGGCGTCCATCCGGAACATCGGCGCGTTCGGGTCCTGCGTCACGAGCATCGGATCGTGGGATGGCCCGAGGAAACCGGCGTGCTGTCCGGGCCACGTCAGCGGGCCTTCGATCAGCGCGTGCGGGAGCGTCACTCCGTTCGGGATGCCGTCGTGACGCGGGCGGACGTAGTTAAGCCCGGCGGCGTAGCAGGGCCAGTCTTTGCGCGAGAGCACGTTGTCGAGATCGGTGCCGCGCTGGTTCGGCATCGTCGCCCCGGTGAGCAGTCGGTGGGTGCCGGGGAGATGGCCGTTCTCGCCGTGCGAGAGCGAGCGCACCAGCGCCCAGCGCTTCATACTCTCCGCGAGGATCGGCAGGTGCTCGCAGATCTGGATGCCCGGCACGGCCGTCGCGATCGGTTTGAACTCGCCCCGGATTTCGGCCGGAGCGTCCGGCTTCATGTCGAGCGTGTCGATGTGGCTCATCCCGCCCGTGAGGTTGACGAGGATGACCGACTTCGCCTTCCCGTTCGATGCAGCGCCGACGCGGGTCGGAATGCCGAGACCGATGGCC
>JAYVTJ010000244.1:0-12458 GCA_043774415.1 Fimbriiglobus sp.
GAGGCTCTGAGGCGATCGACGGCCGCGAGCGTCGGTCCATCGACGATGCCGTCGTGCGCCAGTGTGCCGTCGTAATCGGTGGCCAAGGCTCGGAATCGCATGAGTCTGTTCCCCCGCAGGATGATTCAGCGCACGACGCGCCACGCCTTCGGCAAAGCCTCTTCGTGCTGCTCGACCCAGTCGTCCCAAAGCCGGAAGCCGCCGGTGAACGCGTCGTGATTGCCGCCGCGCCGGCAGCCCTCGGGCAGCGGATCGAGCAGACCGGCGTGCCCGCCGCCGAGGAGGATGTCTTCGGCCCGGAAGGCGCCGCGCAGCTCCGCGACGACTTCCGCCACGCTCGCGCACCATGCGGCAGCACCGTGGCGATCCAGGCCGTTCTTGCCGAGTCGATCCCCGAAGCTCTCGCCGGGGCCGTACCGCAGGCAACCGAGTTCGAGGGGCACGAGTACGCGCTCCGTGACGAGCGCGGTCCCGAGTCCGGTGCCCAAGCCGAGGAAGAGCATCCGGCCGGAAACGTAACCCCCGAGGGCTTGGAGCACGGCATCGTTGACGATGCGGATGGGGCAACCGAAGGCGGTGTCGAAGTCGAAGCCGACCCAGCCCGATCCGAGATTCCCCGGCTCTTCCTCCGGTCCCTTGGGACCCACGACGCCGGGATAGCCCATCGAGATGCGGTCGAACGTCCAGCCGTCGGTCTCGCGCTTCACGGCGGCTACGAACTCGGCCGGATCGAGCTTGCCGTGCGAATCGAATCGGCGAGGTTCCTCGTCGCCCGCCAGCGCGAGCTTGATGTGCGATCCGCCGATGTCGATGACGAGGACGCTCATGGTGAAGCAACGGAAGGCAAGATTCGAGCCGGGAACATCGGGCCGCTTTCCTCTTCGAGAAGCTCGGTGACGCGCAGCACCGTGCTCACCGATCGGCAAGGAGCTTCCCCGGTTGTGCGATCTCGTGGGACTCCACCACGCCCCTCCCTCAGCACGATTCGGCGGTGAGGTTCCAGCAGCGCAGCACTTCCGAGACGCTCCAGGCTTGGGCCGCGCACCCGCGCGGGGTGAACGGGGCCTCGGCGTCGAACACTTCGCTGATGGTGCCGATGCAGGCTTCGTTCAAGTGCGCCGCGAAGCCGCTCAGGAACTGCCGGCATTCCCCCTTCGCTTCGGGGTGCGTCTTCGACCACGCGTCGATGAAGGGGCCGATGAGCCAAGCCCAAACGGTGCCCTGGTGGTACGCGGCATCCCTCGCGCGGAGGTCGCCGAAGTATTTGGGTTTGTAGTCGGGGCTGCCCGGCGCCAGAGAGCGCAGTCCCACGGGCGTGAGCAGTTTGGTTTTCACGACCTTCACCACGCCGGCCCAATGTTCGCGGTCGAGAACCGGGTGCGGTAGCGATACGGAGAAGATCTGGTTCGGCCGGCAAGCGCCGTCGCTTTCGGATTCGCCATCGACGATGTCGAACAATCCATCATCGCCACCGCGCGGGAACCGGGCGTTGAACGAGGCCTGCGCTCGGTCCGCGTCGGCGCCGAACATCACCGCGTCGCCATCCCCCTCTTCGCGGAGCCAGCCTTCGAGCAACCGCAGCGCGTTGTACCACAGCGCATTGATTTCGACGGCCTTGCCGCGGCGCGGGGTGACGACCCAATCGCCGACCTTCGCGTCCATCCACGTGAGTTGATAACCGGGGGCGCCCTGCCGGAGCAAGCCGTCGGCGGGATCGACGCCGATACCGAAGTCGGTGCCGCACTTGTGCGCCGCGACGATCTCCTTGAGGATCGGCAACTGGGCTCGCAGTGTGCCACGGTCGCCCGTGATGGCGAGGTAGCGGCTGAGGGCGTGGAAAAACCAGAGCGTGGCGTCGGCCGTGTGGTAAACGCCGGCGGTCTTCCCGTCGGGGAAATAGTTCGGGATCAGTCCATTGCGGACGTGGCCGATGAAGGTGCGGAGGATGTAGCCCGCTTCGGTGTGCCGGCCGGTCGTCAGCGTCAGCCCTTCGAGGCTGATCATCGTGTCGCGGCCCCAGTCGGTGAACCAGTGGTAGCCCGCGATGATGGTTCGGGCTTCGTCGCCGGCGGCCTGAGCGCGCGAGGTCTCTTGGACGCGCGCCGCCGGGCTGATGATGAACTGGTCGGCCGCGAGCACGAGTTCGGCGCCGATGCCGGAGCGCAGGTGCGGAGCCGCCGCGGCGATCAGTCGTCCGCGGCGCTCGAGTTCGGCGGCGAGGGCCACGGAAGCCGTCATCGCGAGGGTGCGGTTCCAATCCTCCGTAGAAGCGGTGAGCGTAACATCCTGCCCCGGTTTCAGATTCACGCGGAACAGCCCCGGAGAATAGACGGTGCCGACGTTCTCGTAGCCTCGACTCTCCTCGACACGGAAGAGAACATTCGGCAGGTGGATGCCGTCCAGCGTCAGGGCGGCGCCGTCCCCTTCGAGCTTCATCCGCAGCGGCGGGTAGCCGTCGTCGTGGCCGCGCAACTCATACTGCCCCTCGCTCGCCGTGAGGGTGTACGGCAACGCGTGCGGCTCGCTCACGGGGTCTTCGTAGCCGCGGAAGTGGACGATCGGCCGGAGCTTCAATCGCACGGGGCCGTCGCCGCGGATCAGCCGATACTGGATGTGAACGATGTTGCGGCGGTGCGGCATCACGATCCGCTTTTCGATGATGTGATCCGCAGAGCGAAAGCTCCAAACGGGCAGGCCCAATTCCAACCGGAACTCGGCGAGCCCATCGGCACCGCGCACATCCGCCGTGCCGCCGGTTCGCTCCGTTCCGCCGAATCCGGCGGTGGACCAATCCGGGAATCGGAACTCTTCGGTGATGTTGGACAGCATCACGATGCGGCCGAGGGGAGCCGGGTGCGCCGCGACGAGGATGCCGTGGTACCGACGCGTCGCGGCTCCGGCGAGCGTGCCCGACGAGTAGCCGCCGAGGCCATTCGTGACGAGCCACTCGCGCTCGATGAGCGAATCGAGTTTGCCGCCGGGAATGCGGCGGACGGCATCGCAATGGGGATGGCCCCAGCCGGGTAATCCGGCCGGCGTCGCGATTGTCGCGGAGGTCGATGCAGGCGGGGCGGGGGTGAGATCCATCGCGTCGGTCCTCTACTTCCCGATGATGGCGGCGTCGGTCTCGGATACGGCCCGCTGCGGGATCAGCACGGAGGCGGATTCCCCGGCGATGCGCCAGCCTTCGTCGGCCGCTTTGAGCGGGGCGATTCCCATACCGCCGTAGGCGGGGTCTTCGGTCGAGAAGGCCGTGTGCCAAGCGCACCCCGCCGGCGAAGCGAGCAGCGGATCGGCGACGCGCTGCAGATGCAGATCGCGGCCGAGGTTCACCACGAGCAGGCGGTCGGCGCCGTCGTCCTGGAAGAAGCGGAGTACGAACGCGGTTGTCCCGAGGATCGCGCCGTCCACGCCGCGCCACTTCTGAGCGCGAAACCCCGGGTCACTCCGGCGGAGCTTCAAGAGATCCTTCACGAGCCGGTACTGCGGGGCATGCGTCTCGCGTTCGCGGAAGTCGAGCTTGCAGCGCTCGAAGGTCACCGGATCATAAGGCTTCGCGAAGATCCCTTCCATCTGCGGATCGGCCAAGCTGCGGAACTGGCCGAGGAACTCGACCCGCCCGGCCGAAACGAGCTTCGCGAGATCGGCGTTGTGATCGGCGAAGTAGAAGAAGGGCGTACTCGCCGCGAATTCTTGACCTTGAAAGAGCATCGGTGTGCCCGGCGAAAGGAGAAGCAGCGCCATCATCGCCCGGTAGCGGGCCGGGCTGGTCAATTGGTGGGCGCGGAGGCCACGACCCGAATTGGCGATCTGATCGTGGTTCTCGATGAAGGTCACGAATGCCGCCGGGGGCAGGTCGAGCGCGGGGGTGCCGCGATTCTGCTTCTGCCAGGCGTACCACTGGCCCTGATAGAGGTAGCCGAACTTCGCGGAGGAGATGAACTCCTGCGGATCGCCGCGGTAGTCGGTGTAATAGGCCTCGTTGCGGCCCGTCAGCGCGACGAGGGCGCTGTGGTGGAAGTCGTCGTTCCAGAGGGCATCGAGTCCGTAGCCGCCCTTTTCGATCGGGCGCACGAGTTCCGAATGCTGCGATTCGTTCTCGTTGATGACGATGACCGACCGACCCTTCGCGGCCTTCCGCACGGCCCGGCCGATGTCGGTGAGGATGTGCTTCGCCGGCGGCGAGCTGTCGTAGATGTTCTGCGTCGCATCGAGGCGGAGTCCGTCGAGGTGGAACTCGTCGATCCAGTACGCGGCGTTCGCGGTGAAGAACTCGCGCACCCCCGCACTGCCCGCGCTGTGGAAGTTGATCGCCTTGCCCCAGTCGGTCTTGTAGTCGTCGGTGAAGTAGTTTCCTGTGAACTTGCCGAGGTAGTTGCCGTCCGGCCCGAAATGGTTGTAGACGACATCGAGGATGACACCGAGACCGACAGCGTGGGCCCGGTCGACGAAGCGGCGGAAATCATCGGGTTCGCCGTAGAGCCGCGTCGGGGCAAAGAGGTTGACGCCATCGTAGCCCCAGCCGAAGCGGCCCGGGAATTCCGCGACGGGCATCACTTCGATGCAGGTGATTCCGGCATCCGCGAGTTCGGGGAGTTGGGCCATCGCCGCGGAAAAATTGCCGGCCTGCGCGAACGTTCCGATGTGCATCTCGTAGAGGACTTGGCCTTCGAGCTTGCAGCCCGCCCACTTTGCATCGGTCCACCGGAATTGCGAGGGATCGACCACTTGTGAAGTGCCGTGTGGGCCATCGGGTTGGAAGCGCGACGCGGGATCGGGATACGCGTCCGCATCTTGATCGAGCCGGAAGCGATAGCGAGTTCCCACAGCTGTGCCCGGCACCCGACAAGAGAAGTAGCCGCCGACCTCCGCTTTCAATTCCCGCGATTCGGCGACACCATTTTCGAGGACGACTTCAACACTCGTGTGCCCCGGTGCCCAGACCCGGAAATCGACGCCGTCGCCGATCATCTCCGCGCCGACCGGCAACCGACGGACCGTCGCCATCTGGGGAACTCCACTGCACAGTATTGCGAGCGTAGCTTCATCGCAAGCAGCATGCCGAATTTCTGCGGGCGACAGTGGGCACCGGCCCGGCATCACCACCCCGCATCTGCGCAGTCTTCTTCCCGGCGATGAGCAAAATAGGACGCAGCCGCGCGAACACATCTGCGGTATGTCTTGGCAAGCCCATGCACGCCATTGGCACGGCCTTTGCCTTTTTCAAGTCCGTTAAACTACTGTTAACCTACTGTTGAGACCAAACTCCTCCGAGACAGCACCATGCGAGTTTGGCCGGGCCGGGCTTATCCCTTGGGAGCAACATGGGATGGCGTCGGGGTGAACTTCGCCCTCTTTTCTGAACACGGTACGCGCGTTGAACTCTGCCTCTTCGATTCTGCCGAATCCGAAAAGGAATCGCAGTGCATTCCGCTGCCGGAAAGCACGGATCAGGTTTGGCACGGCTACCTTCCCGATTGTCTGCCGGGACAGCTCTACGGCTATCGCGTCCACGGGCCCTACGAGCCGGAAAATGGACACCGCTTCAATGCGAACAAGATCGTCCTCGATCCGTATGCGAAGTTGATCGGCCGCGACATCCGCTGGGACGATAGCCTCTTCGGTTACAAAGTCGGCGGCGACGACGAATCGTTCGACGAGCGCGATTCCGCCGCGTTCGCTCCGCTCGCGATGGTCGCCGACATCGCGTTCACCTGGGGCGACGACCGTCCGCCGCGGACCCCGTGGCACAAGACGATGATCTACGAAGCCCACGTCCGCGGCCTCACGATGCGCCACCCGGATGTGCCCGAGAACCTCCGGGGCACGTACGCGGGCCTCGCGAGCAACCCCGTTATCAAGCACCTCAAAGAATTGAACGTCACGGCGGTCGAACTGCTCCCGGTGCACTACCCGCTAGACGATCGCCACCTCGTCGATGCCGGGCGGAAGAACTACTGGGGCTACAACACGCTGTCGTTCTTCGCCCCGCACAACGACTACACGACGAAGAACGCGAGCATCAACGCCGTCAACGAATTCAAGATGATGGTGCGGGCGCTCCACGCCGAGGGGATCGAAGTGATCCTCGATGTGGTCTACAACCACACGGCCGAGGGAAACCAGATGGGGCCGACGCTGTCGTGGCGCGGCATCGATAACGCTTCGTACTACCGCCTGTCGCCCGAAAGCGCCCGGCACTACATGGACTTCACCGGCTGCGGCAACACGCTGAATATGCAGCACCCGAAGGTGCTCCAGCTCATCATGGATTCGCTGCGCTACTGGGTGAGCGAGATGCACGTCGACGGGTTCCGCTTCGACCTCGCGTCCACGCTGGCCCGCGAACTCTTCGAAGTCAACAAGCTCGGCGCTTTCTTCGACATCATCCATCAGGACCCGATCCTGAGTCAGGTGAAGCTCATCGCCGAGCCGTGGGATGTCGGCCCCGGCGGCTACCAGGTCGGGAACTTCCCACCCGGCTGGACCGAGTGGAACGGAATGTACCGCGACTGCGTCCGCAAGTTCTGGAAGGGGGACGGCGGCACCGTTTCCGAGTTCGCCACCCGCGTCTGCGGGTCGAGCGACCTCTACGAACAAAGCGGGCGCCGGCCGTACGCGAGCATCAACTTCGTGACCTGCCACGACGGCTTCGGGCTGACCGATCTCGTGAGCTACAACGACAAGCACAACGACGCCAACGGCGAAGAGAACCGCGACGGCAGCAGCAACAACGACTCGTGGAACTGCGGCGCCGAAGGGCCGACCGACGATCCCGGCATAATCGCGCTGCGGGCGCGGCAGAAACGCAACCTGCTGGCGACCCTCGTGCTGTCACAGGGAGTTCCCATGATCTTGGCCGGGGATGAACTCGGGCATACTCAGCAGGGGAACAACAATACCTACTGCCAGGACAACGAGCTGTCGTGGCTGAATTGGGAACTCGACGACGACAAGAGGAAGTTCTTGAACTTCGCGAAGACGGTCACGACCATCTGGCGCGAGCAGCCCGTGTTCCAGCGGCGGAAGTTCTTCCAGGGCCGCTCGATCCGCGGCGAAAACATCAAGGATGTATCGTGGTTCGGCCCCGATGGCACCGACATGACCGACGAAGACTGGCAAGGTTCCGTGGGCTGTATCGGCATGCGGCTCGCCGGGGACCTCATCGGCGAGACGAACGAGCGCGGCGAACCGATCGTGGGCGACACCATTCTGATGGTGATGAACGCCCACCACGACACGGTTCCGTTCAAGCTCCCCGCGACCAAAGACGAGCACCGCTGGGAGCGCCTCTTCGATACGGCCGGGGAAGAATTGCTCGCCACGGCGTTCCGAACGCCCGAAATTTACGACTTGCAGGGCCGGTCGGTCGTGCTCTTCCGGACCTTCCACCACGCTTCGGTCGAACCGGCGATCACGGCGCTCCAAGCCGATTCCATCCGCCGCGATCTGCAGCGCTCGGTCGTCGTCCCCGCGGGGCCGGTGACTTGAGCGACTCCATCCCAGAAAGCATCGGCCGGTTGGCGGGAGCGGCCTTCGGCATCGCCCGGAGCCGCTTCCGCATTCCGACCTCGACGTATCGCCTTCAGATGCATCGCGGCTTCACGATCCGCGATGCGCTCGCCATATTGCCGTACCTCCATTCGCTCGGCGTCGGCCACGTCTACACTTCGTCGCTCCTCGCCGCGCGGCCGGGCAGTGTGCACGGGTACGATGTGCTCGATCACAGCCGGCTCAACCCGGAACTCGGGACGGAAGCCGATCTCGCGGTCTGGGTCGAAGCTCTGCGCGCCCACGGCATGGGGTTGATCCTCGACGTGGTTCCGAACCACATGTGCGTCAACGGAATCAACGCGTGGTGGGCCGACGTCCTCGAGAATGGTCCGTCGTCGCCGTTCGCCAACCACTTCGACATCGCGTGGAGCGATCATCCGCGCGAGCGCCTCCACGGCAAGGTGCTGCTCCCCATCCTCGGCGACCGGTACGGCAAGATGCTCGAATCGGGAGAGTTCAAACCCGAGTTCGAAGGCGGGGCCTTCCACTTCCGAATCTACGAGTCGAAGCTGCCGATCGATCCGAGGACGTACGGCCGGGTGCTGAATCCCAGCCTCGACGAGGCCCGCGTTCACCTGGGTGCGGCCAGCGATGCCGTACTCGAACTGCAGAGCATCCTGATGGCGGTGTCGCACCTGCCACCGCGGAACGAGCCGGAAGCGGCGATGATCCGCGAGGGCCGTTACGAGATCGCGGTCATCAAGCGCCGACTTTCCGAGCTTTGCGAACGCAGCCCCGAAATCGCCGCGCACATCCACAGCTCGCTGAGCCGCTTGGTGGGAACTGTCGGCGCACCGTCCAGTTTCACAGCGCTCGACGAATGGCTCGAAGCGCAAGCCTACCGCCCGGCATTCTGGCGCGTCGCTTCGGACGAGATCAATTACCGGCGCTTCTTCGATATCAACGATCTCGCGGCCATCAGCACGGAGCGCGAAGAGGTCTTCGAGGCCACGCACGCCAAGGTTTTCGAGTGGCTCGCGACCGGCGTCGTCGACGGCCTGCGCATCGATCACCCCGACGGGCTGTACGATCCGAAAGATTACCTCGACCGACTCCAGCTCCACTATCTGCTCGCGCTGGCGCGTCGCGCACTCGAATGCGATCCTGATGCGTACGACGGGATGAATTGGGATGAGGCGCGGACGGCGCTCGCCGAGGAACTCGGCCCCGCAGTCGGAGAACGGCTGCTCTACGTCGTCGTCGAGAAGATCCTCGGTGCCGGCGAAAAGCTCCCCGCCGATTGGCGCACCCACGGCACGACGGGCTACGAATTCCTTGCGGGGATGAACGCCCTCTTCGTGGAGCGCGAAGCCGAAGCCGAAATGTCGGCCGCGTTCGAGCGCTTCACCGGCCAAGACACTCCGTACGAAGAGCTGGTCTACCGCAACAAATTCCTGATTCTCCAGGCGTCGCTCGCCGGCGAATTGCATGTGCTCGCGCATCAACTCGATCGGCTCGCCCAGATGGATCGCGTCTCGCGCGACTTCACGCTCAACACCCTCCGGCACGCCCTGCGCGAAGTGATCGCCTGCTTCCCGGTCTACCGCTCGTACATCGCCGGCGACGGCCCGAGCGATTCCGACCGCGCGCTGATCCTGCGCGGCGTCGTGCGCGCCCGCCGCCGCAATGCTCTGCTCGGTCGGAGCATCTTCGAGTTCATCCGCGATACGCTGCTGCTCAAAGATCCGCCTTCCGGCCCGGCGTCGGATGCCTACCGGGCCGCGCAGCGGAGCTTCGCCGGGAAGTTCCAGCAGGTCACCGCGCCCGTGATGGCGAAGGGGGTGGAAGATACGACCTTCTACGTCTACAACCGGCTGATCTCCCTCAACGAAGTGGGCGGCGAACCGGGCACCTTCGGGGCGACCATCGCGGAGACGCACGCGGCGCTGACCGACCGCGCGGCGCGCACGCCCGGCGGTATGTCACCGCTGGCGACGCACGACACGAAGCGCGGCGAAGACGTGCGGGCGCGGATCGATGTGCTCAGCGAAATGCCACAGGTGTGGTCCGAACGGGTCGCCCGATGGGCGGAGATGAATCGCGGACGGAAGATCGAAAACGAAGACCAGCTCGTGCCCGATACGAACGAGGAGTACCTGCTGTACCAAACTCTCGTGGGAGCTTGGTCTCCGGATGCCGAGTTTGCCGGGCGCATCCGCGAGTACATGAACAAGGTCGTTCACGAGGCGAAGGTCCACACGAGCTGGATCAACCCGGATGCCGAGTACGACGCGGCCATCGGCGAGTTCGTGACCCGCATCCTCGATCCCGAGCAATCCGCGGAGTTCCTCGCCGATCTCGACGACTTCTGCAAGTCGATCCAGCCCGCGGCCACGCTGAACTCCCTCTCCCAGACGCTGCTCCGCTGCACGGCGCCGGGTGTCCCGGATACCTATCAGGGCACGGAAGTCTGGGATCACTCGCTCGTCGATCCCGACAATCGCCGGCCCGTCGATTACGCCCGGATCGCGTCTCTGCTCGAATCGTTTGATGCCGGGGAGTCCTCGGCAATCATCCGCGAGTTGGTGTCCGCGCCGGATAACGAGCGCGCGAAACTGTTCGTCGTGTCCCGATCACTCCGCCTCCGGCGAACGCATCCTGACATCTTTCAGGGTGACTACATCCCGCTCGAAGCGACCGGCCCGCGGCGCGAGCACGCTTTCGCATATTTGCGCCGCTGCGGACGGCGGATGGTCCTCGCGGCCGTGCCGCGGCTCATGGCAAATGCTACCTTTTCCGAATCGTCACTGCTCGCAACCCGCGAATGGTGGGCGGATACGATGCTGCACCTCCCCGAAGATGCTCGCTCCAGAATGTGGAATAACGTTTGGACGGACAGAGAGATGCCCGGCGAAAGTGGCCAATTCCTGCTCGCCGATCTGTTCGCGGAATTCCCTGTGGCACTGCTCATCTCGGAGTAACTCCGTCTCTGTCACCGATGGCGCGCAACTCGGCCTCGATCTCTTCGGCCCGATCCAGAAATTCCGAGCGCACGTCGTTGGCTTCCCAGCGGTCGTCGGGCTTCAGGTAGAACTGCGGAGCGCGCGGGTCGTCGTCTTCGGGCATACCGAGCGGCACCAGGATCGCCTCCGTCGCCGTGCGGCGGGCGATCTCCCGGCCGCCGTTCAGATCCAGGGAAGTGATCGCGGCTTCCCGCGGCGCCACCGACTCGCCGCGAAGAATCGCGCGCAGATCCTGCGGTTGCGTGATCGCTCCGACTCGCCGGCCCGCCTCGGTCCCCCCGGCCCGGCGCACGATCAGCGGAAGGTGGACGAACTCTTCGTGCAGCCACGGGCGGAACGGCCCCACGATGCCGTGCTCACCGAGCGGATAGCCGAAGTCGGAGGTGACGAGCCAATCCGCAGCATCGTCGAATCCGGATTCGCGGAAGCGCTCGAAGAGCCAGCCGAGTTCGGCGTCGAGACCAGTGACCACCGTGGCGAATGTGCGGTGCAGCAGTTCCCACGAGGGGAAATCGTCGCGGTCGAACCAGCCGACGGGCGGATCGATCCACGGTTCCGGCACTTCGACTTCGGGCCGCGGGGCGGGTTCTTCGTCATCCTCGTAGCCCGCGTCGCGCTCGCGCGGAACGTCATCGGCGTCGAGCAGATCCTCCACGTAGACCGCGAAGAGTTCCTTCGGCACATGCCATGGCGGAAGCGGGCGGTCGAGTTCGATGACGAGGCGCCAGTCGGCGAGCTTCGCCAGCTTCGCGAGCACGCCGGGCAGCAGAGCATCGAGCGCTTCGGCCGGATTTGCGCCGGGTCGCGCATCGAACATTTCGGCCCAGCCGGCGTAGTATTCGGGTGGGGCATCGTGCGCGGGCCGATGGGCGCGGATGAGGTACTTCGGCGGATCGTCGGCTCTATCGGCACCCCACCACGCGCGCCTCGCTGCGAGCGGATCGGGGCAATCCGAATAGTGCCGGTCGTAGACCGTTCCCTCCGCCGCGAGGGCATCGATGTTCGGGGTGGCGATCCACTCGTTGCCGTACACTCCGAGACAGCCGATGGGGCAGCCGCGCACGATGATGACGATGCTTTTCATGTGAGGCGATTGTACGTTGACATGATCGGAAGAACTCGGGCAAACGGGGGCGCGACGTGCTGGGTCCGATCTTCATGCGGGAACTGACGACCGTCCCGCGGCAGGCCAGCCACTACGGCACGCGCGCCGCCCTCCTCGGGCTCCTCGCCATCCTCGGCATCACGAGCTATCAGGCGACCATCGGCTTCGACCGCGACCCGAACCTCGGCGAAGTCGCCCGCTACGGCGAAATGATCTTCCAGCTCACCGTCTACGTCGAACTCGTCCTGCTCATGTTCTTCAGCACACTCTCCGCCGCGAGCGCCGTCTCGCAGGAGAAGGATCGCCGCACGTTCATCCTGCTGCTTATCACCGACATGCGCGATTACGAAATCGTGCTCGGCAAGCTCCTCGGCAGCCTGCTGCCGATCACGGCGATGCTCGCGGTGAGCCTGCCGGTGCTCTCGTTCTACCTCCTGCTCGGCGGCATCGATCCGACGCAGGTCTTGCAGGCCGGAGCCGTGCTGCTGATGACATCCTACGCCGCCGGGTCGCTCGGAGGCCTGATCGCGCTCTGGCGCGAGCGCACCTTCCAGGCGCTCGCGCTCTCGGTGCTCTTCCTCGTGCTCTATTTCTGCCTCGCGCTCTCCATCGGCGTCGTCGGCCCGATGATCTCGTCAACCGCCGATTGGACGACGATCCAAGCCTATTTCGATCCGGTGAAGGCGATGGCGAGCGTCATCCAAGCCCCGGCCGAGGGGTGGAGTTCGCTCCCGCCGGCCTACGGGTTCGCCCTCACGATGTTCGGCTTCTGCACCGTCATCAACCTCTTCGGCATGAACCGACTGCGGAAGTGGAACCCGAGCGGCGAGCCGATC
>JAYVTJ010000245.1:0-7330 GCA_043774415.1 Fimbriiglobus sp.
TACTGCGGGTACAACTCGTAGTGCAGCATCGACGTGCCGAAGAAAACCCCGTTCACGGCCCCGGCGGGCCACACTCCCTCCGCGATTTGACTCGCCTTCAACCACTCCGCGCCGCGCTGGACTGCGGGATGCTCGGCACCCAGAATCTCGATCAGGGTCAGCACGGCCCACGCCGTCATCGTCGGTTGGCCTTCGGGGTGCGTCACCCATTCGCCCGTCAGCGCGGACGAATGATGTTCGCCCCAAGCTCCGTCATCGCGCTGATGCTTCAAGAGCCAATCGGCCGCGCGGACGAGGCACGGATCATCCGGCGACACACCGGCGGCGCGGAGTCCGCGCACCGCGAAGAAGGCCGAGTAGGTGTGGTGGATGCCCCACGCCGCCGGACACGCCCCATCGGGTCGCTGCATCCGCCGGAGGAACTCGACCCCATTCGCGATGGCAAGATTTACTCCGCGTCGGAGCACGTCCGGAAAGGCCGCGCGGAAGAGTCCGAGCGCCGAGACGCACGACCCCGTGCATTCGACGTACGATTCTTCGATCATGCAGCGGGCGAACAGCTCGGACGGATTCAGCAACTGCAACCACGGGTGACCGCGGCGCTCCTCGTAACTGCCGAAGCCCCCTTCGGGATTCTGCCGCGACAGGATGAACGCGATGGCCCATGTCAACCGCGCGTCCGAGATACGCTCACGCAGGTGAATCCCGGTGCGGTGAATCGCGAGGATCACCTCCACGGCCTCGGCGGTGCAGTCGCTCACCGGCCAGCGGTGGCCCCCTTCCGTGAAGCACCAGCCGCCGCGCGTGATGCTCCGCCCGTGAGCCGGGCCATCGGGGAGTTCGTCGGCGATCTGCGCGCTCCGCAAGAATGCGTATCCGCGTGCGAGGGCTTCGGCGTTTGCATCGCTCCCTTCCGCGAGCAGCGCGTGCATGGCGAACGCCGTATCCCACGATTGCGAGCGCGAGCCGACGTATCTCAATCCCGCATCGTCCTGCCAGCGCCAGTGCTCGATCCCCGCGACGCCGGCCGCCAACTCGGGATGATCGGCATCCGCTTCGAATTGCCCGATCATGTTCAGCAACGCGTTGATCGGAGAAACTCCTTGATACTGCGTCGAGCGCTGGGCGTAGTCGATCTTTTCGCGACAGTGAGCCAGCGCCCGTCGGCGCAGCCATCGGACGGGTCGCCGCTCGTACACGCTGAGCAAGTCCCAAGCGCGGCGGAGGCTCCACGAGGGTCGGTGGATCATATCCGACGGCGAGATGTGGTGGCGATGTGCGGCGAAATCGATGGTGACTCCACCAAAAAGTTCGCGGTTCAACTCTTCACGCAGCGGGCCGAGGTCGGCGACGAACCGCCGGGCGTACAGGTTCGCCATGGCGAGGTAGATCGCGCGCGTATGGCAGTACAGTCGGTCGGGGTGGAACGGCAACCACCTCGGCAGCAGGAAGATTTCGGGCGGGATGGGGTTCACACCGTCCCAGCCGTACAAGCCGAGAATCGCGAGCCAGAACTTGCACCACGACGGCGCCGCCGCGACGCCGCCGGGCTGACGGTGCAGCCATTCGCGGGCGCGGGTCAAGTCTTCGGCCGGCGTTCCGAGCAGTCGCTGCGCGACGTAGGCCATCGAGGTGGCGAACACCGATCCGGCCCCCTCCGGGTGCATCGGCCACGAGCCGTCGTCCGATTGCATGGCGCCGTAATAGCGGAGCGCGAGTGCGGCATCGTCGGTCGAGAAGGGGAATCCAATGATGTGCCGCGTGATCGCGACCTGCGAGAGGATAACCGTGCTCCAGACCATCTCCCCTTCCCAGCAGCCATCGGGGTGCTGCCGGTCGATGAGCGCCGTCACAGGAGCGAAACTCCGCGCGCCACGATGCGCGGCACCACCGATTTGCCGAGCCAGCCGAGCCATGCCGCGGCCCCCACGCCGACGGCACGGGGAGTCGCCGCGCCGCCGACGGCACTGAGGAACGAACGGCCGAACGAGACGATGCCGACATCGTCGCCCGAGAGCAGCCGCATGGTGCGGGCGCACTCCGCTGCGTTCGTCCGCCAAGTGCTGTAGACCGATTGCCGCAGCGCCCGGCTCGCCGGGTCAGTGCGAGTGAAGAGGCGGTACATCCCCTCGGCGAGGAGTTCCGGCCCGAGGCTCCGACCCAGCCGATTCTGCCGATACTGTTCGAAGGTCGCGCTCTTCGCCAACTGCGCGGCATCGAGGAAGCCGGTGGTCATGCCGGTGGCGGTGAGCGGGTGGCAGTGCCCCGCCGCATCGCCGACGAGGGCCAAGCCGGGCCGGCCGAACTCGCTGCGCGCGCGGCGCTGGTTCGCCGCCCATTCGATGGTGTCGGACAAAAGTGCGGCCCGGAATGCGGGACGCAGGCTTTCGGGAACGGCCGACTCGTACCGCCGCGCGAGCACCTCGGGTTTGCGGAAGTCCCCGGTCGCATCGGGTGGCACATCGATGCAGACGCGGATCGCATCGGCGCCGATGCGCGTGAGCACGATCGGCCCCGGCCCCCCGAGGCAGACGTGGCCGAAACCTTCGTGGGGCAACTGCACACCCGATAGCAGCACGCTCGCCATCATCGAGATCGCCTCGCGGCCATCGGGCAACCCGAGGCTGCGGCGGACGACCGAACCGCGTCCGTCGGCGCCGACGATGAGCGCGGCATTCAACCGCTGGAGATCCGCAGTTCCACATTCGCGGTAGAAGACGCACTGGTCGATGACTTGTGTCACCTGCACATCGGTGCGGACTTCCAATCCCGGAACAGTTTCGGCCACGCGGCGCAGCCACGCGACGAGGGCGTGATGCTCGCAGGTCAGCCCGGCGCGGCCGTCGGGATAGGGGAGTGGAATCGGATCGGAGCCGTCATCCGGGAAGACGATGAAACCCTTCGCCGACTCGGGCCGCGCGCCCGGCGGCAGCGGGACATCGAGTTCCCGGAGCAAATCGACGGCGGCGGGATGGAGCCACTCCCCGGCGAGCCGACGCCCGGCAGGACTCGCTTCGAGCAGCACGACGCGCTTCCCGCGCCGCGCGAGGGCGATGGCCGCGACGCAGCCGACCGGCCCGGCTCCGACCACGGCGACATCCGGATCGAGCAATCCCGAATCTCGGTTCATCGATTCTCGAACGGCGAGGAGGTGATGCGGAACGTTAGCATATCCGCGGTCGGTACAATAGCCGCATGCTCCGAGAAGAACAGATCGAACTGCGGCGGCAGCGGGCGCGGGCCGCGCGCTACCGCATCGAGAACCTCGGCAAGAAGAAAGTCTTCTCCGATTACCGTGTGACGAACCCCGACACCGGCGGCGAGTACACCGTGACGGTGCGCGGCTTCGACGTCGGCGACAGCGCGTGCACCTGCCCCGACTTCAAAGCGAACACCCTCGGCACCTGCAAGCACATCCTCGCCGTGCTCGAATCGCTCAAGGACGATCTCCCCGCGAACCTGCAGAAAAAGAAAGCCGTCGTCGTCCGTCCGGAGGTGTTCCTGCATTACGGCGAGAGCTTGCAACTCGGCATCCACCTGCCGCCGCGGCACTCGGACAAACTCGCGGGCTTGGCGAAGAAGTTCTTCGGCGAACGCGGCTTGTGGTCCGGGCGCGGCCGCTACGACGACTTGATCGCGGCTATCGAGAGCGCACCCGAAGATGTGACGATGATGTCCGACGCGCTCGACTACGTCGATCGCGAGGTCGAGCGCGCCGACATGCTCCGCCGCGAGAGCGAGTGGTTGGAGAAACTCGCCGCCGGCACCCTCGACCTCAATCTGCTGACGGTGCCGCTGTACGACTACCAGATGCGCGGAGCGATTTTCTTGGCGTGCCGGGGCCGGTCGATCCTCGGCGACGACATGGGCCTCGGCAAGACGATCATGGCACTCGCGGCCGTGGAGCTGCTGGCGCGCGAGCGCGGCGTCGGCCGCGTGCTCGTAGTCGCGCCGAGTTCCGTGAAGTACCAGTGGGAAACGGAGATTCAGAAGTTCACCGGGCGGGCCGTGCAGGTCATCGAAGGTAGCCCGACCGACCGCACCGATCTCTATGCGGAGCCGACGTTCTACCGGCTCGTGAACTACGAGCAGGTCGTCCGCGATCTCGCGGCGATCAACGCGTGGAAGCCCGATGTCGTGATCCTCGATGAAGCGCAGCGCATCAAAAATTGGGAGTCGAAAACGTCGAAGGCCGTCAAGAAACTCGGGAGTCGCTGCGCGATGGTGCTGACCGGCACGCCCCTCGAAAACAAACTCGAAGAACTCTACAGCATCGTGCAGTTCGTCGACGAGCGCCGCTTCGGTCCGGCCTTTCAGTTTCTGCAGGATCACCGCGTCCTCGACGAGCGCGGCAACCTGGTCGGCTACCGGAACCTCGAATCGATCCGCCAGAAACTCGAGCCGATCTTCCTCCGTCGCACCCGCGGCGAAGTGCTGACGCAACTCCCGGCGCGCACCGATAGCACAGTCTACGTCGAACTCAGCGAGGCCCAGCGCGGCCCCTACGAAGAGCAGCGCACGGCCCTCGCCCGGCTGCTGCAGAAGAGTTTCCCGAGCGACATCGACCGCCGCCGCATCCTCGCGTGCCTGTCGAACATGCGGCTCGTGTGCGACAGTACCTTCCTGCTCGACAAGGCGACGAACCACTCGCCGAAGCTCGATGAGTTCGCCGAGATCGTCGGGGAACTGAAGGCCGAAGAAGGTCACAAACTCGTCGTCTTCAGCCAGTGGGAGACGATGATCCTGAAGGCGGCCGAGCGACTCGACGCCCTCGCCATCGGCTACGCCGTGCTGCACGGCGGCCTGAGCGGGCGCGACCGCAAGGCGGCGCTCGCGACGTTCCGCACGCAGGCCGATTGCCCCGTCTTCCTGAGCACCGATGCCGGGGGGGTTGGGCTGAACTTGCAGGTCGCCGATACGGTCATCAATTTGGAACTTCCGTGGAATCCGGCGGTACTGGAACAGCGCATCGCCCGCGTCCATCGGCTGGGTCAGAAGAAGCCGGTGCGCGTCGTCAACTTGGTCACGCGCGGCACCATCGAAGAGCGCGTACTGCGGACACTCGAACAGAAGCAGAATCTGTTCGCCGGGGTCTTCGACGGCGAGGAAGACGAGATCGCGTTCGCGTCGGTGCCGGCGGGCGGTTTCCTCGCCACGGTCCGCGAATTGATCGGCGAAGCGAAGCCGGAGATCGCGAAATCGCCGGTGCCCGATTGGCCCGTGCTGGAATCGACGGTGGAATTGCTCGAATCGCTCGTGAAGTGGTGCCGGCGCGGGGATGTGCAGGAGCAGTTGACGCCAGAGTTGCGGTCGCGGTTGAATCGCGCGACGGAGCAGTTGAAAGCCGAGTGATCATCCGCGCGCGAACCGGGGTCTCCCGCGTGTGTCTCTCCGGACACACGCGGGAGGCGGTCATGCGCTCGGACATGGGGAAAGTGCTGGTCGAACGTCCGCGAATCGGCCGGTGGCGCGGCGATTCGCGGCCGGGGAAGGGTTACAGCAAGCGGCTGGCCAAGTGCCTCGACGCCGGCGATTCACCGCCCGTGCGCGAAGGGATCAAGCGCCGCTATTCCGACACCAAATCGTTCAACGAGCACCTCGCCCCGCTCCGGCGGTTCCTGCAGTCCAACGTCGGCCGCCCGTGGGACAAGGTCTATTCGGAGATCTGCCGGCACGTCGATCGCGGCAATGTTGTCCAGAAACACATCCTCACACACCTCTTCGAATACGTCGTCACGGATGCGATTCTGATCGACGGTGTGCCGTGCCGCGGGGCCTCGGCGTACCGCAGTTACGGCGAATCGCTGCGGACGACCCGGAATCAGCATCTTTGGTACGTCTGCCCGAAATCGGGCCTGCTGAGGAGAAGTCGATACATCCGACCCGGCCGACGAGCGGTCGAACCTCCGCGTCGCGTCGTGCTGAACAAGTCGCAGATGTGCTTGTACCTGGATGGGCAGTGGGAATTGGTGACCGTGAAGCCGATCCCGAACCCGGTCGGCCGAGAACCGATCCGGGATGTCGTCCGCAATCGCGACTTGCGGAGTTACAACTGCCGCGACGGAGGCGCGATCCGCTTCTATGGTTCCGAGGTCTATGCCACCGGTCGTCGTCCGCTGTCGCGTCGGGAGTTGCTCGCTCTGCCGATCCCGGTCGAATGGCTGCCGTGAGCGGACAGCGAAACGCACCTCACTTGTCCTTCTTCTTCTCGGCGAGCTTTTCCTTCAGCTTCTTCAACTGCTCGGGGTCGAGGTTCCCGGCGGGCTGGTACTTCTCGAACTCCTCTTTCGTCACGACGCCATCCTTGTCGGCGTCCATCTTCTCGAACATGCCGTCGAAGACTTTGTCGAGCATGCCGGCGCCGCCGGGGAGTTTGTCCTTGATCTTCTCGGCCATCGCTTCGCGGAACTTCTTGAACTCCTCCTTCGTGACTTTGCCATCCTTATCGGCGTCCATCTGCCCGAAGATCTTCGACTTGTCAAAATTGCCGAGCTTGCCTTTGGCGGTCGGCTTCGGGGGTTCGGGCTTCTCTTCGTCGTCGGCGAAGGTCATCGCGACGGTGCAGAAGAGGCCGAGGGCGGAGGCGAGGAGGAACTTGCGAAGCATGGCGGACTCCGGAGGTGGGAGAGAAAAGGTTTACGCTACCCCACCCAACACGCGGGCGACGGAAAAATTACACTGGTGGCACGGTTACCGCCTCGGCGGGACGAAAGCCACACCCGTGCGGGCCGATCTCTGCAATCCGGGAGCGGAGTACGGAAGCTCGATCTCGGATTGGACTTCGAGCGCAGGAAATCGCTCCTTCAACTCGCCGAGCGTTTCGCCGCCGAGCCAGTCGGGGTTCCAAACGATCACGGCCCCGCGGGCGTTCACGTCGGCATCGCTCGTCCCCGGCGAATCCTTCGCCTCCATCACGAGGTAGTCCATGCGTCCGCTGCTGAAGAGCTTCGGTCGATGCGCCGAATAGCAGCAGATGTTCCCCGCGCGCCAGCCTTCGCCGCCGATGATCGGCGGGACGCCGCCGTACTTTTCGCCCCAGCGCCGGTTGACTTCATCCGCCAGTGCGCGACCGGGGAAGTGCGGTCGCTCCGGTTTGCCCGTCAGTTCCGGTCCGAACTCCTGCTTGCCGACGCAGAACATCACGATGGCGCTGCCAATGATCACCCAGGCGATGCCGACCCATTTCAGCCGCAACTCGGCATCGCCCCGGCGGAAGAACGCCAAGTACCCGATCCCCGCGAATGCCCACAGGGGAGACCCCCAGATTTCGCGCAGGAGCAGACCTGTCGCCAGGGAAAGCACCAGCAGGAACGCGAACGGCCCGAGGATG
>JAYVTJ010000246.1:0-5773 GCA_043774415.1 Fimbriiglobus sp.
CGCGGCGCTCGATTCCGACCCCTTCTTCGCCCCGACTCACCCCGAAACCGAACCCTCCTTCGACCGCGTCCTCTTCGCCGATGCCGAGGATCTGACCCCATCCGATTTCGCCCGCGCCGCCCGTCTTGCCGACGCCCAGACGATGCTCGGCAGCACGAACCTGCCGCGGCCCGCCTATCGCAACGGCAAACCGGGCCGCGGCGAGTTCTTCCGCGACACCTTCGAAGCCGTCGGCACATCCCCGTGGCGTTCCGAACCGGGTTGCACGGTGGCGATCTTCGCGAAGGCCGATGCCCGCTCGCTCCGCGTCGAGCCGCTCGCCGACAACCCCGGAATCGAGCTTCGCTTCCGCGACGGCCCCGACGGCCGAACGGAACTCGCCGAGGTCGCCTTCCCCGCATCGGTCGCGCTCCCCGACATCAAGCGCTTCCTCCTCGCCGAACTCGGAATTGCAAAGGCCCATTTCTTCGGCCTGCCCGAATGGACGGAGACCGCCGACGCGATCCTTTGCAATTGGTCCGGGCCGGAAGGCACCGCATTCGACTTGAGCGCCGATATCTGCGAACGCCTTGCGGGGGGAGACACCGTCGGATTTCAGTTCGCGGGATGGACGCGGCCCGCGGCGGAAGAATGGTATCGCGAACACTTCGGATCGATCACCGCGACCCGTGCGGCAATTCTGGGAACCGCGCGACAGTAATCGGTCGGATCATCCGGCATGTTTTTAGAGCAGTTCTGGGTTTCCGCCTGCCGAGCCGGCCTCCCGGATGATCGATTCGACTCCCGTGGTCGGAATGGCGGTCCATCGCGTCATCCGTGTGCGGATTGCGTCTTTCCGATCCTTCGCACAAATCGCTTCCGGCTGACCCATACATATGCGATCTGCATGCCGCCGCCGATGCACGCCACGTAATTGCCCATTGTATGCACGAACCAGCACGCCTGGAATCCGGGCCACTTCTGCGCCGGCAATCCTTCCTTCACTTCCGGATTCAAGATGACTGTCCCCATGCCGGCGAGGGCGTAGCCGAAGATCCCGGCGGCGACCGAGAAGCCCGCGATCAACCCGAGCAGCAGCAGCACCGGCTTGCGGAGATCGCGGGCCGCACGCTTCGGCCGACGCCCCAACCGCGCGGCGCAGGCCAAGCCCAATCCGTAGGCGAGCGCCAACCATCCGGTCGAAAGCAGCGCCCGACCGAGGGAGATGAGTGCGGGGGAAGCGGTGCCGAAGAGATCCGGGCGACCCGAAGTGAAATAGTCCGAGGAGACTTGCACCAGGACGAGATCGCGCAGCACCGCCGCCGCGAGGGAGATCAACACCGTCAGCGAAGCGATCCGCAGGAACGGCATCGGAACTCCGAAAGTTCGCACGAGACTCACTTCTATCCTATCGGCCCTTCCGGGGAAGCCCGAAATCCGAGCGGCGGAAGGGACGCAACCTTTTGGACAGAATTCCATCATATCCGTTTGACAACCATCACTTCATCGCTTATAGTCCACAGTGTACGCAATTCCATTTCACAGAGCAATTCCATGAATGCCATCCTCAACCGCATCGGCGCGCACTTCGACTCGCCCCCGGCGGCCAAACCCGCGCTCCCGAAGTCCGAACGCGAACGGGGCCGACTCTGGAGCGATGTCGTCTTCGACGCCGTGCTGGCCCTCCACGGCCAGTTGGCCAGTCGGAGCGAAGCGGTCGTCGCCGCCGCGGCGAACTCCATCCTCGAACTCGAACGCACCCGGCTGCGCCACGGCAAGAACGTCGCCGGCAGCACGCACCGAACCGACGCACAGGAAGAATACGACGAGATGTCCCAACTTCCGCCGCTCTCCGGCACTTCGAGGAAACCTGAAGTCGAGCGGAAGCCGAAGGTCGCAAAGCCGGTTCTGCCGCCGGCGCCCGCGAAGCCACTCGGCAATGCCACTCTTCTGAAACTGCACGCGGACGAAGCCATCGAAGTGCTGACGGAGCTGACCGCGAAAACGCCCGAGGAGTACCGCGAGCCGGTGACGCGGGAAGGGGCCGAGGCGTACGTGCTCTCGATCTGCGAGGAGTATCGGATCGGGCTGGCCCAGATCCCGCCGGGCGAGTTCCGCCGGATCAGCGAGGCCATGATCGAGTGGGATTGCGCGAACAATTGAACCGGTAGTATCCGCCCCGCCGACTCCTATAACTCCAGGAGAGACTCCGGCCCTTCCCGAGACCCCGCGAATGAAAGTCCACGAGTATCAGGCCAAGGAACTCCTCGCCGCGTACGGGGCGCCGATCCCGAAGCACATCGTCTGCAGAACGCCCGACGAAGTCGCGGCCGCATTCGACAAGCTCAGCAACGGCGGCGGGGCGATGGTGAAGGCCCAGATCCACGCCGGCGGACGCGGGGCCGGGCAACTGAAAGGCTACTCGGACAAGCTCGGCGGCGTGAAGTTCGCGGGCAACCGGGACAAGGCCAAGGCCATCGCCGAAGCGATGCTGAAGTATCCGCTCGTGACGCTGCAAACGGGGCCGGAAGGCCAGAAGATCAGCACGCTGATCGTGCAGGCGGATGCGGAGCCGCACAAGGAGTTCTATGTCTCGATGGTGCTCGACCGTGCGACGGGGCTGCCGATCCTGATGGCCTCCGCGGCGGGCGGGATGGACATCGAGAAGGTGGCCCACGATACACCGGAGAAGATCATCCGAGTGCAGGTCTCACCCGAACTCGGGCTACTGCCGTTCCAGGCGCAGAAGATGGCCTACGACCTCGGCTTCGCCCCGGAACAGATCGCCCCGGTCGTGAAGATCATGATGGCGATCTCGAAGCTCTACTTCGAGAAGGATGCGAGCATCGTCGAGATCAACCCGCTCGCGATCACGAAGAAGGGCGAAGTCATCGTGCTGGATGCGAAGGTCGACTTCGACGACAACGCGAGCTTCCGGCACAAGGACTTGGCCCCGCTGCGGGACGAAGCGGAAGAGAACCCGACGGAGATCCGGGCGGGCAAGGCGAACCTCAACTACATCCAGCTCGACGGCAACATCGGCTGCTTGGTCAACGGGGCCGGGCTGGCGATGGCGACGATGGACATCGTGAAGCACCACGGCGGCGAACCGGCGAACTTCCTCGATGTCGGCGGCGGCGTCACGGCCGAGAATGCGGTCGAAGCATTCCGGATCATCCTGAGCGACGCGGGTGTGAAAGCGATTCTCGTCAACGTCTTCGGCGGCATCGCGAGCTGTGCCCGCATCGCCGATGCGCTGGTGAAGGCCGGCCGCGAGGTCGGGTTCAAGATCCCGGTGGTGGTGCGGCTGGAGGGGAACGAAGTGGAGAAGGCCCGCGAGATTATCAACGGGGTGAAGGCGGAGCTGCCCGCGATCCGCGTCGCGGCCGGGCTGACGGAAGCGGCGAAGCTGGTGGTGGAACTGGCGAAGTGAACTGGCGAAGTGAACGGGAGGGTGCGATGAACGCGATGCTCACTCCGCCTCCGCCGCTTTCGGTGGAGGAGTTCGCCGAATGGGCTAACCGTTCGGAGAACGACGGTTCGCTGTATGAACTCGATGAAGGGCGGGTCGTCACCATGCCTTCACCCGGCGAACGCCACGGATTGGTCTGCTCGTGGATCGCGCACCTCCTTTGGATGTACGCCATCCAGCACGGCAACGGCCGCGTGCTCAGCAACGACACGGGTGTAATTCTCGCCCGCAAGCTGGGCATCGTCCGCGGTCCGGACGTGATGTACCTGACGGGGACACGGACGATCCAAGACGTCGGTGTCGGCCACGTCGATGAGATCCCCACCGTCGTCGTCGAAGTGCTCTCCCCGACCGACCGACAATCGAAAACCGTCCGTCGCGTCAATCAGTACCTGAAGCGCGGGATCGAGTGGATCTGGGTCGTCGATCCGGAAGATCAGAGTCTGATCGTCTACTCGCAAACCGCATCGCCGCAGACGCTGGACGCGACCGACGAACTCTCCGGCGAAAGCATCCTCCCCGGCTTCGCCTGCAAGGTCGGCGACTTCTTCGCCTGGCCGACCCAACCCGCCGCCACCACCGGGGATTGACCCATGCCTCCGTTCCGAATGTCGGTCGCCTTCGCGCTGGTGCTAGTCGCTAGCCTCGGCTGCGAAAAGAAAGACAGCGCAGTTCCGACGACAAAAGAGAGCGAACCCGCCGATCCGACGGTAAGTCCAACGCTGCCGACGGCCGCGACGAACACGGACAACGCCGGCGCGGCCCCGCTGAAAGCGGCAGCGGAGTTTCTGAAGGCTGTGCAAGACGTGAAAGCGACATCCGCGAGTTTGACTTCGGCATTCAAGAAGGTGATCGCGCCGCCGGAACTCGAAGCGGACAAGGCCGCGGGCTATTCGGAGAGCGGCGTGCAGGCATGGCTGATAGCCGCGAAAGCGAAGGTCGCAGCCGAAGACATTAAGCTGGACACCGCAACTGCGGAGTATGCGTTCGGCTCCTGCGGTAGATCCATGCCGGGCAAGACCTACCTCCGTCTTCTGAAAGTTGAAGGGGCATGGCGGATCGACTACCTGATCTTCGCCAATCCGTCCGCAGCTGCGTCGCTGCCCGGAGGGGAGCAAGCGGCCCCGGCGTTCGCCGCCCTCGCCTTCGCAGATTCCTTTGTCGCGAAGGATTTTGCGGCGTTCGAGTCGCTCCTCACTAAAGCTGCGAAGCAGAAGCTCGCACCGCCGCTGTTCGACAGCGACGAGAAGCAGGGCTACAGCCGCTCGAAGCTGCAAACCGTCCTTTCGGACGCATCCTCTGTCAAGCTCGACATCACGCGTCTGAGCGTCGGAGTCGGCACGGCGAAGGTCGAACTCGCAGGGGCAGGGTTCCAGAAAATGCTCGACTTGAAGCTGGCGCCCGGAACCGGCCCGGGCGAATTCCTCATCGACGACTACCAGCAGAAGTAAACTCCTCCATCAACTTCGGAATCGGTTTCCATGAGCATCCTCATCGACAAGTCCACCCGCGTCATCACCCAGGGGATCACCGGGTCTGCCGGAACGCTGCACACCGACAAGTGCCTCGAATACGGCAGCGCGTTCGTCGGCGGCGTCACCCCGAAAAAGGGCGGCACCACCTGGATCGGCAAAGACTCCGGCAAGAGCCTGCCGGTGTTCAACACGGTGTCCGAGGCGGTCGCGAAGACCGGGGCCAACGCGACGATGATCTTCGTTCCGCCGGGCGGCGCCGCCGATGCGATCATGGAAGCGGCCGATGCGGGCATCGCCGTGATCATCTGCATCACCGAAGGCATCCCCGTCCTCGACATGGCCAAGGCGAAGCGCTTCGTACAGAGCAAGCCGGGCTGCCGGCTCGTCGGCCCGAACTGCCCCGGCGTCATCACCCCGGGCCAGTGCAAGATCGGCATCATGCCGGGCTACATCCACAAGCCGGTTCCGGCGGGCGGCACCGGCATCGGCGTCATCAGCCGCTCGGGGACGCTCACTTACGAAGCGGTGTTCCAGCTCACGGGCATGGGCCTCGGTCAGACGACCTGCGTCGGCATCGGCGGCGATCCGATCATCGGGACGAATCAGATCGACTGCTTGGAACTGTTCGAGAAAGATCCGCAGACGGAAGCCATCCTTCTGATCGGCGAGATCGGCGGCACGGCCGAGGAGTTGGCGGCGGCCTACGTGGCGAAGCACGTCACGAAGCCGGTGGCGGCGTTCATCGCCGGGAAGACGGCCCCCACCGGGCGTCGTATGGGCCACGCCGGCGCGATCATTTCCGGCGGCAGCGGCAGCGCAGGCGACAAAATCGCGGCGCTGGAGAAAG
>JAYVTJ010000247.1:0-7568 GCA_043774415.1 Fimbriiglobus sp.
AAGAGTATCAGACAAAGACTGTTTTCAGATCCTCTTCATCCCGCCTTACTTCCGCGTCATCCGCGTCCCTCTGAAAACACGAACCATGAAGAACTGGCGCTGGCTCGGGATCATCCTGGCACTGCTCGGCTTGGCCCTCGTACTCCAAGCGGGGCTGGTCGCGTTCGCCGGTTACGTGATCCTCGGCGTCTATCTGCTCAGCCGGTACTTGGCGAAGGCGTGGATCGGCCAGCTCGAAGCGACGCGGACCGTCGATCCGACACCGCGCGAAGTCGGCGAGAGCGTCGAGGTGATCGTGAAGCTCAAGAACCCGGGCAAGCTTCCCATCGGCTGGCTGCTCGTCGAAGATATGCTCCCCGAGTACGCCCTGCGCCAGAAGCCGCCCCGTCTCACCATCAAAGGTCGGCGGATCACCATCGTGCTGATCGGCGCGGGCAAGACGAAGACCGTGAAGTACAAGATCACCTTCGCCATGCGCGGCTACTACCAGCTCGGGCCCACCTTCGCCGAGACGGGCGACGTCTTCGGACTGCACCGCCGGCACCGCATTTTGTCGAAGCCGGCGTTCGTGCTCGTCTTCCCGAAGATTCTGCCGCTGCTCCAATACGAGTTCGCTTCCAAGCGACCGATCGGCGAAATCCGGCTGGCGAACCGGTTGTTCGAAGATCCGACGCGGACCTCCGGCGTGCGGCCATACGTCGTCGGCGATCCTCTCCAGCGCATCCACTGGCGGGCCACGGCGCGGACCGGCGAACTCCACTGCCGGGTCTATGAACCGACCTCGCTGGCCGGGGCGACGCTGCTCGTCGATTTCCACAGCGGCGGCTATGCGAAGCGCGGTGAACCGTACCGCTCGGAACTCGCCATCACCACGGCGAGCTCTATTGCCTACGCCGTGTCGATGTTGAACCAGCAGGTCGGCCTCGCCAGCAATGGCCGCGATACCGCGACGCGCATCCGGGAAGAAGCGTCGCAGAAAACCGACATCACATCCGAAGTGGCGGAGCAGGGGTTCGAGACCCGTGGAGAAGCCCGCGGCAATTACGAATCGCTCGGCCAAGCGCGGACGCTCCGGCCGGTGGTCGTGGACACGCGCCGCGGGATCGATCAGTTCCAGAAGATCCGCGAAGCGCTCGCGCGCTTGGAACTCACCGACGGGATGACCTTCTCCGGTTTGATCCTCGACGCCGGACCGCGGCTGCCTAAGGATGCCACCGTCATGGCGATCCTTCCCGAAGTGTCGGTGGAAACGACGGTGATGCTCGGGCAACTCCGCCGTCAAGGCTATGCGATCACGGCGATCCTCATCGCCGTCTCCGACGATGACAAGCCGGTCTCAGTGGGTCGCCTCGCGGCCGAGGGCATCCGGGACATCCGATTCGTGCAGAGCGAAGAAGACTTGCTCAACCTCGGCGAACGGGCGTCCGCCGGCCCTTCGACGTACAACGTCTCTGTGAACTTGGCTTGAGTGCGCCCCGCCGATGAAAGCCCGCCTGCTCGCGTTCGCACAACTGCTGCGGCTGCCGAACGTCTTCACGGCCTTCGCCGATATCCTCATGGCGACGTGTGCGGTGGGTAGCATCACAGTCCGACCGGAAGCGGTGATGCACCTGCTGCTGGCTTCCGCGTGTCTTTACCTCTTCGGCATGGTGCTCAACGATCTCTGCGACTTCCGCGAAGACGAAAGGACTCGCTCCACTCGCCCGCTGCCGTCGAAGCGGGTCGGCAAGCGAATCGCGCGGATGTTCGCTCTTGGGCTATTGGCAATCGGGTTGGCATTCGCCGGATCGGTCGAGGGTTTCTCCTCGACGACATTCGCAGTCGCCGGCGCATTGACTGCCGCGATCATCTTGTATGACTCGCTGCTGAAACACTACTGGATCGGCCCAGTCGCAATGGGGTCGTGCCGATTCCTCAACGTGCTGCTCGGGAGTCTGGCGTTCGCCCCGGACTCGATGCCGTACTTGCCATGGCACTTGGCCGGGGTCGTGGGCTTGTATATCGTCGGCGTCACCTGGTTCGCCCGCACGGAGGAAGGGCAGAGCCGCAAGTGGCACCTCGCGGGAGCGGCCACTGTCATGGCATTGGCAGTGGGCTTGGCGGTCGCCGTGCCCGCGAATCTGCCGGAGGGCCGCGCACCGGTCTACTATCCCTATCTGCTCGTGCTCTTCGGTTTCGCCATCGGCCAGCCGGTCGTCGCGGCCATCCTTGCACCGACGCCGAAGAAGGTGCAATCGGCCGTGAAGCGGAGCATCTTCGGCCTCGTCCTCCTCGATGCGATCCTCGCCACGGCCTTCGTCGGATGGCCCGGACTGCTGATCGTTTTGCTGTTGATCCCCGCGATCCTCCTCGGAAAATGGGTCTATTCGACCTGAAAGGAAATTCCCCATGCCCCGTCCATACTGGCTCCTCGGAGCGATGCTGATGCTGACTCCCATCGCGCAGGCCGCCGACGATGAAGCCGCCGCTAAGGCCTTCGTCGCCAAGCACTTGAAGGTCGTGAAGCCGCTGGAGATCGCCGCCGGAAAGGCGTGGTGGGAGGCGAACGTCACCGGGAAGGACGACGACTTCGCGAAGAAGCAAGCGGCGCAGGACAAGCTCGACGCCGCCCTCGCCGACAAGGAGATGTTCCGGGACATCAAGACGCTGCGCGAGAACAAGAAGGGGACCAAAGATCCGATCCTCGCGCGGACGGTCGAGGTGCTCTTTCTGATGTACCAGGAGAAGCAGGTCGATCCCGAACTGCTGAAGAAGATCACGGCCAAGGCGAACGCGGTCGAGCAGAAGTTCAACGTCTTCCGGGCCAAGGTCGGCGAACAGGAGATGAGCGACAGCCAAGTCCGGAAGCTCCTGAAAGAGTCCACGAACTCCGACGAGCGCCAGAAAGTGTGGGAGGCGAGCAAGAAAGTCGGCGCGAGCGTCGAGGCCGACCTGAAGGAACTCGTGAAGCTTCGCAACGAAGCCGCGACGCAACTCGGCTTCAAGAACTACCACGAGATGATGCTTTTCCTGAACGAGCAGACCGCCCCGGAACTCCTCAAGCTCTTCGATGAACTCGACGAACTCACGCGCGAGCCGTTCGCGAAAGCCAAAGCCGAGATCGACGAGCGCCTCGCGAAGAACTGCGGCGTGAAGGTCGCCGACCTATTGCCGTGGCACTACCACGATCCTTTCTTCCAAGAGTCGCCCGCCGTGTTCGACGCCGACCTGGATGCGCCGTTCAAGAATGCGGACATCCTCAAACTGTGCGAGAAGTTCTACGACGGCATCGGCCTGCCCATCGGAGACGTGATCGCCCGCAGCGACCTCTACGAGAAGAAGGGGAAGTCGCCGCACGCCTTCTGCACCGACATCGACCGGGAAGGGGACGTGCGCGTGCTGGCGAACATCAAGCCGAACGAGTACTGGATGAGCACGATGCTCCACGAACTCGGCCACTCGGTCTACAGCAGCAAGAACATCCCGCAGGAGGTGCCGTACATCCTGCGCGGCGAGGCGCACATCCTCACGACCGAGGGTGTGGCGATGCAGTTCCAGAAGTTCAGCAAGCAGCGGCTCTGGCTCGAAAAGATGGGCGTGAAAGTCGAGAACCCGAAAGCGTTCGACGAGGCGTCGGCGAAGGTGCTCCGCAACGAACTGCTCATCTTCAGCCGCTGGTGCCAGGTGATGCTGCGCTTCGAGAAGGGCATGTACGAGAAGCCCGAACAGGACCTGAACAAGCTCTGGTGGGACCTCGTCGAGAAATACCAACTGGTGAAGCGACCGGCCGACCGGAGCGCGCCGGACTACGGGGCGAAGATCCACATCTGCAGCGCGCCGGTCTACTACCACAATTACATGATGGGGCAGCTCTTCGCCTCGCAGGTCCACCACGCCATCGCGAGGGAAGTCTACGACAAGGCGGAGCCGAGCACGGTGCTGTACATCGGCGACAAGAAGGTCGGCGACTTCATGAAGAAGAAGGTGTTCGAACCCGGTCGGACACTGAGCTGGAAGGAGCTGATGAAGCACGTGACGGGCGAGGAGCTGAGCGCGAAAGCGTTCGCGAAGGATTTCCAGAAGTAGGTCACGCTCCGCGTGACACCGGGAAGAATTGAGCAACTGGGTCATGGCAGGTGGCGTCACGCGGAGCGTGACCTACGGGATCACGCCTTCGCCAAGATCATCCCTTCGCCGTTGCGCAGGCTCACTTGCGTGACGACGGGACCCAGTGTGCCGTCGTTCCGCACGACCCGGAAATTGCCGCCCAATCGCTGGACCGTAGCGGTGTTGTCCGCGATCGTGCCATTCACACCGCGCGTGTACGCGATCGGTTTGTAGACGATCAGCGCGTTGGCGTACTTTCGCTCGTACACCTTATACTGGAGTGCCGAGTTGGACGGATCCTGTCCGCTCGCCAGTTGCGACCACGCCCCCGTCGGCCGGCCCACATCGTACTTGATGGCGTCGGTCCAGTGCTCGGTCCAACTGCTGTTCGGCGACTTCCCGCCGTTGATCATCAGGAACGATTTGTCCGGATCGGCCAAGAGGTAATACATCGCCAGCGTCGTCGTCATGGCGCGCGGGTCGGCGAGCGCGACCTGCGTCGTCAGGCTGTCGAGGATCTCGTAGGCTTTGCCGCCGTTGAGCGTCCGGCGATACGCGACCGTCGCCGCGAGGTCTTCGAACATGACGTGATTCGCCTGCAGCGGGCGGATGGCGAACTCTTCGAGGTAAGTCACGCCGTTGGCGACCTGCGAGTTCACCGACGCCCCGCCCCCGGCCGTGTTCGAGACGATCCACTTCGACCCGAGCGAACGGTTGAGCGCTCCGAGCAGGGCGCCGTACTGCGCCGCGTACGAATTCGCATTTTCGATCAGGCCCGCGGGATCGACGGGCAGTCGCCCGGTGGAGTTGTCCACGAAGAACCCGCTCACTTTCGGATTCGTGGCGAGGACGCGGCGATGGTAGTCGATGGTCCAGTTGCGGAACTCGACGGAGCCGACGTTCGTGGCGAAGCGGTTCGGCCCGTAGTACGGGAAGGTGAGGCGCGATTCGTACTCGAAGCGGGCGTTGAACCCGGTTCGGCGGCGGGCGTATTCGGCATCGCTGAGGTAGCCGTCGCCGTTGGTATCGGCGGCGTGGTCGAACGCGGGGATGGTGCCGACGTTCCCCGTTTGATTCACGTAATCGCGGCCGAGGATCGTCTTGAAGATCGGGGCGACGCCGCCGACGCCCGTGACGACGCGGGCGAAGTAGTACCGCGCACTTCCGTTGATCGAAGCGGTCACCCAGTTGCTCGGCGGATCGAAGAGAAACTGCCCCGAACGGCGCAGGCCGCCCGTCGAATCGCTCAGCGTCGTCAGCCGACTCCAGCGCGTCGGGTTGCCATTCGCGTCGATGGCGCTCACGTATTCCAGATCGCCGCGCCAGTTGCCCGAGGCTCCGCTCTGCAGGTTCACGTTGATCTCGCGGAACTTCTCGGTGTTGCCGATGACGACCGCTTCACCCGCCGCGGCGAACGCATTCGCCGATGTGCCGCTGCGGGCCGCGCTCGTGATGTCGGCCCAATCGGTGACGCTGCTGCCGCGGTAGACGGCCCAGAAGTTGTTCACGGGGACCGCGGACGCGCTCATCCCGTCGGCGCGGCTCGCCCTGATGACGTGGTAGAACGCCGCTTCGCGGTCGTAGCCCATTCGGTCGGCGTACGCGAGCCAATCGGTGAGCAGTCCCAGATAAAGGTTCGTCGCGTTCGTGTAGACCAACTGGGGCGTGGTCGGGCTGAGCGCCGAGATGCTATCGACGAAGCTCGTGTTCGGGATCACGAGGTCGATGCTGTGCCGGAGCAGGTTCTGCTCGTAGGCCGTCATCGGAGTGCCGTAGTAGGCGAGCGCCGCGACGCGGATGTAGCCGTAGTGCCGGGGCACGCTCGGCAGCGCGGGGTTGCCTGCCGGAATCGGGGTCGGAGTGGGTGCCGGGATCGGTGTCGGTGTCGGTGTGGGGTTCGGAACGGGAACCGGTGCGGGGGGCGGAGTCGGCACCGTCGCGGGGGGTGTGACCGTCGTCGGCTTGTCGGCTTCGGTGGGGATCGCCGTCGGCAGCGCGGGATTCGCGGCCGGGGCGTTCACGAGGAAGTTGTCGAAGAGCAGATCGCCCGCGACTCCGCCGCCGCGCGACAGGCCCGCGAGTCCGCCCGACAGGATGGAACTGTCGGCGCGCTTCATCGCCCACGTCGGCGCGAGGCCCCAGTTGCCGACCGCGTCGAGGTACTGCCCGGTGTCCGAGCGCGAGATCTGCACGAAGAGCTGATTGCCCTTGGCGACGAGCGACGCCTGGATCCAGATTCCGCTCGTCCAGCCGGCGGAACTGACTTTGCCGAGCGACGTGCTGACGCCGCCGACCACTTTGACGAGTTCCACCTCGACTCCGCGCTGCACGGTCACGCCGTAGTACGTCGGCCGCGAGGAGTTCACGCTCGATCCGCGGGCGAAGATCCCGGCCGGTGTGAGACTGTCGATGTAGATCGACGAGGTCACCTGCGCATCCGTCGGCACCGGCTGGGTCATCCAGATCCGGGCTTGGCCCGTGCTGCCCGCCGAGAGGTCGAGCGTTTCATCGCCGAGCGTGGACGGGGTTACGGTTCCCGCGACGGTGTACTGCGACCATCCCGCCGGCAACCGGTTCGCGGCGGCGGCGAATCTCTCTTCCCGCAGGTAGGCGTTCTGGGCCGAATCGACCGAGCCGATGCGCAGGCTGTCGATCGGGACATCCCCGGCGATTTTCGCGGGGCGCGCGAAGCCGACTTGTCCGCCCGTGCGGATGGTCGTATCGAGCTTGTCGATCGCCGCGACCGGCGTCCGGCTCCACTTGCCATCGGCTCCGAGGTACTGGTTCGTATCGCCCCGGTTCAGATAGACCCGCAGCGTATCCCCCTCGGCCCGGATCTTGAGCGTGACCCATTTCCCGCTGATGTACTCCGTCGATTTCACCGTGCCGAGCACCGTCGTGACGCCGCGGCTGACTTCGAGCAGTTGGATCTCGGTCCCGCGAATCACGCTCGCCGCGTAGTAAGTCGGAGTCGAGGTGCCGAGACCGCTGCCGCGAATGAGCAGTTGGACGGGGATGGTCGTGCCGAGATAGACGGCCGCCGAGATTTCGAGACTGGACGAATAGTTGGTGTTGAGCCAAGCGCGGCCGGAAGCCGCGCTGGTCCCGGAGGAGAGGAGCCGTCCCTGATCCCCGAGGCCCGCTCCGGCGGCGTCGATGCGGAAGGCCGGGGCGAGCGCATCCGAACTCCACTGGCTCCATCCGCCGGGGAGACCGCTCGCGGTGCTGCTTTGGAAAGGCTCGACGAGCCACGATCCCGCCGAGGGGAGATCGCGGGCTTCGAGGCGTTCGACGGACAGCGGCACCGGCCTGAGCGAGAGCGGAGGCATGCGCAGACCTTCGGGCCGACTCGGTTATCCCGCCGCGCGTCCCTGTGCGGCGGAACTCCGAGGGCGGGCACCATAACCTGGCGGGCCGGTGTGTCAACAGGTGAAAATGATAATTGGGTGCGCCAACGAATTCAGGCAGTGGACGGTGGAACC
>JAYVTJ010000248.1:0-3152 GCA_043774415.1 Fimbriiglobus sp.
GCTTTCCCAACCGTCAGTAAAACAACCCTTTGGAGCACGCATGACTCGGCAGAACATCGGCACCGGCGGCAAATGGGAGCCGATCATCGGCTACTCGCGGGCCGTCCGCATCGGATCGGTCGTCCACGTCTCGGGCTGCACCGCCATGACGGCGCAGGGCCTCGTCGGCAAAGGCGACGCCTACGCCCAGACCGTGCAGGTGCTCAAGACCATCGAAGCGGCCCTCGAGAAGGCCGGGGCGAAGCTGACGGACGTCGTCCGGACGCGGATGTACCTCACGAAGATAGAGCAGTGGGAGCAGGTCGGCCGCGCCCACGGTGAAGTCTTCGGGAGCATCCTGCCCGCCACGACCATGGTCGAAGTCTCGAAGCTCATCGATCCCGAGATGCTCATCGAGATCGAAGCCGAGGCCGTCGTCGCCGACTGACACCCGGATGTCACCGGACTTCGGTGAAGCGCCACGTCGGCACGTTCGGCGGCAGATAGCCCATCGCGAAGGCCTCGTCGCCGATCGCCTCCTTCAGTTTCCGAAGCGCGGCCCGGCGGACGGTGACGTAGTAGAAATCGCAGCGGGCGTCGCGCACGGCGTCCCACACTTTGTAGAGCCGGTCGGTCTCCACGAGCGCCGCGTCGTACTGCTCGCAGCGGTCGCGCTCGAGCGCCTGCTTCTCGACGAGGTGCTTGCGGTAGCCCCGGTTGAACCCGATCAGATCGCCCACGGCCGCCCGCTCGGGGAGGCGCTGGCACGCGGCCAGGCGCGGGGCGTCGCGCAGGTCGGCGTAGCGCCGCCGCAGGATGTTGACGTCGTCCGAGAACTCCGCGCGCTTCGCGAACAGGTACGAGGCTTCGCGGGTGTCGAGGATTTCCAAATCGATGGCGGTTTTCTGGAGGGCCTCGCGGAGGGCGGGCCAGTCCGCTTCGCAGGGCGGGGCTTCGGCGAGGCCGGGCGGAGTCGTGAGCAGGGCGAGTGCGAGAAAGAGTTCATTGCCGGACATGGGCCAGGTTCCCCCGTCTTGGGACGCCGGCGGTGCGCGGGCGTCCGGTTCCGGCCCGGCGGTGAAGCCGTCGGGTCGTCGGAATAATGGGTGGCTCGCGTCGGCGATGGAACGCGAACGGAGCGGCGCTGCCGGGGCGGGTCATCGAGGGGCAGGGCGGCGACGGTCGGGGAAAGGGTACCGTCGTGGAAACGGCCGGGGGCCGATCCGTCCTGCTTCGGCGATCCGAAGTCTGATCGTGTCGTCGGTTCACCAGTCCGCCGGGCATCCAGGCCGCAGGCGGATCGAGAACGTTCGCAGGTCTCCACGTCGAGGTTCGCCGCGTAGCAATGTCGCGTGAAGAATACAAGAGGAAATCGGCGGGGATGTGGGAATGACTCGAGCGAATCCGGGTTCCACCTCAAACTTGCTTGAGCAACCGCTTCAATCGGAAGTGTTTCGTTACAATGTCTCGACCATCGGCACAAGATGCGATATTGTTAAGCACGAGTGCCTTCATGTTGTGCTTCGATACGCAGGGCTGATTAATCTTGGCGTAGTGGGTTGCCCATTTTGGAGCAGATTGAGCAGCATTTTGCCAATAATTGATGCGTTGGTCGGAGGTGGTATTCGATTTGCTCATGTCGCTGGCACGGCACGTTTCATCCTATGCACCGGGAACCCCTCCTATGCGCTCCGTTCGACCTCTCATCCTCTTGGGCCTCCTCGGAGGAGCAATTCTGTTCGGCACGCCGACCTCGCTCCGGGCTGAAGATCCGCCCGTCGTCGCACCGGCTCCGCCGAAGACCGCGACCGTCGATGATGTGACCACCGCCAAAAACGCCGCGATGCAATCCGCCGACATCGCGTGGATCTTGGTCGCCTCGGCACTCGTGATGGTCATGCTTCCGGGGCTCGCCCTCTTCTACGGTGGCATGGTGCGTCGGAAGAACGTCCTCGGCACGATGATGCACACGATGGCGGCCCTCGGCATCGTCGGCGTCCAGTGGGTGGTCTGCGGCTACTCGCTCTCGTTCGGCGAGTCTTATATCAGCGTGACTGTCGGTCACACGGATACCGGCGAGCCGATCAAGGGGAGCCTGATCGGTTACAGCCCCGAACTGATCGGCTTGGGCAGTTCGGCCGCGGTCGGTACGGACGAAAAGGCCGAACTCGTGGCAGCGGGTAAAGATCCGGCGAAAGCGACCGACGAAGAGAAAACCGCTGCTTCTGAAAGCGCCGCGAAAAAGAGCCGCTTCAAGACGTTCCCGAACACGCAGCTTCCGCTTTACCTCCACGCGATGTTCCAGGGGATGTTCGCGATCATTACGGTCGCGCTCATCAGCGGGGCATTCGCGGAGCGGGTGAAGTTCGGCTCGTACTGCCTCTTCATCCTCCTCTGGACGACGGTCGTCTACGATCCGCTCGCCCACTGGGTCTGGTCGTACAACTGGGTGAAGACCGCCCCGGCCGATCCGGTCACCTCCGCGGCGGGTTGGCTCGGGGTCAAAGGGGCCATCGACTTCGCCGGGGGTACGGTCGTCCACATCGCGGCCGGGGTCTCGGGCCTCGCCTCGATCCTCGTCCTCCGCAAGCGCACCGGCTACCTCAAGCAGACGTTCCACCCGAACAGCATGGTCCTCACGCTCCTCGGCGCCGGCCTGCTCTGGTTCGGCTGGTTCGGCTTCAACGGCGGTTCGGCCCTGTTTGCCAACGCCCAAGCGGTCTCCGCGTTCACCGTCACGCAAGTTGCAGCGGCCATGGCCAGCCTCGCCTGGATGGCGGTCGAATGGATCCACCGCGGCAAGCCGACGGCTCTCGGGTTCGCGTCGGGACTCGTCGCCGGTCTGGTCGCGATCACCCCGGCCAGCGGGTTCGTGACCCCCGGCGGGGCGCTCATCATCGGGGCACTCTCCGGGATCCTCTGCTACTGGGCCGTCACGCTCAAGACGATCCTCGGCTACGACGACTCGCTCGACGCCTTCGGCATCCACGGTGTCGGCGGGATCCTCGGAGCCATCCTGACCGGTGCGCTCGTGAGCCTGCCGCTCTGGATCTACGGATCGGGTATGCCGGTCGAAACCTTCCCCGGCAAGCTGAACGAAGCCAAAACCGCCGTCGATTTCAGCGCCCAAGTCCAAGCGCAACTGCTCGCGGTGGGTGCCGCCGCAATCTACG
>JAYVTJ010000249.1:0-5357 GCA_043774415.1 Fimbriiglobus sp.
TGGGAGCACCTGTACGACGAGTACGACGAGAACACGTCGAACGTGGTGGACGTTTACATCCGGTACCTGCGGAACAAGATCGACAAGGGCTTCGACAACGCGCTCATCATGACGAAGTGGGGCGAGGGCTACATGCTCCGCGGTCCGGACGACCTCGGCACCCCGGCCGAAGAACCGCTGCCCGAAACCGCAAAGCCCAGCAAGAAGAAGTGACCCCATGCCGTCGCTGCGCCGCTCGCTGATCGCCTACTTCCTCGTCCTGCTCGGGCTGGCGCTCTTGGGCTACGCCCTCGTCATCGACCGCTTCGCCAACGAGACTCTGCGCGCCCGCCAAGATTCCGAAGCGCTGCGCATCCGCGGGGAGCACGCGCACAGCGAGCAGGACGCCGAGGAGAAGTTCAACGACGCCCTGCTGGTGCAGGCCAAGACGCTCAGCGGCGAACTGCGATCCGTCTACAGCGTGATGCTGAGCGAGGAGCAGCGCCGCACGCCGACCGACGAGCAGCGCCGGGCGATGGAGGCCCAGCGGCGGACGCAGACCCAGTTCAACGCGGCGATGAGCGCGCTCGCCTTCGGCGACTGGACCAACCCGTGGTCGGGGTTCACGGTGCTCGCCGTCAGCACCCACCGCCGCTCGCGCGACGCGCTCTTCTGGAGCACCTTCGGCTGGCCCACCGGAGCCCCCGTGAGTCCGTCGATGCTGCTCTCGCAATTCGGCGAGCGGCTCCGCACCTCCTTCGAGACCAGCGATCACCCCGAGCACTACCAGATCCACGTCGCGTACCTGACGCCCAAGCCGTTCCACTCGAAGGGCATCGGATCCGAGCTGCCGCTGGATACGTCCGGCCTCGCGGAGACCGGCGATAAGCGCTTCGACGATTTGGATCTGCCCGATCTCGGCCGCGTCCGCCGCATCGTCTTCCGGAGCTACCTCAGCTTGCAGCCGCGCACGTTCGGCGGCGGGCGCGGTCCGACCCCCGGCCCCGGAGGTCCGAATCCCGGACCGGGCCCCGGCGGGTTCGGCCGGCAGCCGAGCGATTTGCCGCCCGTGTACGTGCAGTACGCGCAGAAGCTCACCGACTTGGACGATCAGAAAGCCGCGCTCGCCGCGAAGCGCGACGAGCAGATCCACCGCCTCGACGACGAGACCCGCGAGAGCCAAGATCGCCTCCGCGTCCGCGTCGCCGGGATCGCCGGCCTCACGTTCGCATCCCTCATCGTCGGCGGCTGGTTCATCATCGGCATCGGACTTTCACCCCTGCGCAAGCTCACGGTTGCCGTTGCCCAAGTCAGCGAGCGCGACTTCCGTCTCGTGATGGACAAGCACGACCTCAGCGTCGAACTGCTGCCGATCCACGACAAGCTCACGCAATCGCTCGACGCGCTGCGGATCGCCTTCGAACGCGAGAAGGAGGCCATCGCAGACATCTCGCACGAACTCCGCACGCCCGTCGCCGGACTGATGGCCACACTCGACGTCGCGCTGCGCCGGCCGCGCACGGCGGAGCAGTACCAGAAAACGCTCGAAGAATGCCGGGCCATCACGAAGCAGCTCGCCCATCTCGTCGAGCGCGTGATGACGCTGGCCTACATCGATTCGGACAAATCGCAGGTGACGCGAACCGACGCCGATGCGGCCGAACTCGCCGAGGGGTGCGCGGCCGTGATCCGCCCGCTGTCGGAATCGCAGAACGTGACCTTCCGCACCGAGATCGAAACTCCTACGACCGTGGCGACCGACCCGGACAAACTCCGCGAAGTGATGATCAACCTGCTGCACAATGCCGTGGAGTACAACCGCCCCGGCGGCGAGATCGAACTGCGCGTGCGGCCCGCGAAGGGCGGCGGCGCCATCGTGGAAGTGGCCGATACCGGGATCGGGATGACCCCCGAGGTGCAGGCCAAGATCTTCGAGAGGTTCTTCCGGGCCGACCCCGCGCGGACTCACACCGGCGTCCACGCGGGATTGGGGTTGGCCATCGTGAAAGAGTACGTCAACCGATTGGGTGGAACGATCGCGGTGGAATCGCAATTCGGCAAGGGGAGTACGTTCCGCGTGACGCTGCCGGGGTAGCGATCGCGGATCTGCGTTAGCCGGACGTGCAAGCGACGGACACATCCGCTAGCCGTTCGCGACCGTCGCTTGCGCGTCCGGCTCACAAATCTAGAACGGATGCTGCAGGCCGATCCAGAACTGCACCGGCGAATCGGCGTTCACCGTCTTCGCCACGTCGAAGCGCAGCGTCGCCCGCTCGATGAAGCTGAAGACCGCCGTATCGACGCGCACTCCGGCCCCCACCGCATGCGCGACGCCCCGCACCGACTGGCCGTTCGCGTACACATCGCCGACATCGTAGAACGCGGCCATCCAGACGTTGCGGACCCCCAAGAAGCTGTCGAGCACGTTGAACCGCGATTCGCGGATGACCGGGATGCGCGCCTCGGCGTTCGCCACCCAGAGGAAGCTCCCCTGGCGCTCGCGCAGGTCGAAGCCCCGGAAGAGCTGCCCGCCGCCGAGCGCGAAGTACTCGCCGCGGTTCGGCCACGCCGATGCGACCACGAGCCGTCCCGCCAAACGCGTGTCGGAGAGGTAGCCCATGCCGTCCGGCAGCTTCCGCGCGGCCGCGAGTTCGCCCCGCAACTGGTGCGTCGTCTCGGCTTTCTCGAAGCGCGTCGTCCCGCCGGCGTAGGTAAGATCGACCCAGAAGCCGCGCTCCGGATCCCAGTACGGCGTGTACAAGTTCGTGCGGAAATGGATTCCGTTGAGGAACGTCGAACGGTAGCGCTCGGCCCCATCGGCGCGGACGCGCGGCGTCGGCAGGAAGTTGTCTTGGTACGTCGTGAACCCTTCGACGTAGCTCAGCGGCGGCAAATACAGGCTCAGCGCTTCCTGGAAGATGTAGCGCGCGTAGAGCGACGCCCGGCTCGCGGTGTTGCGGCCCTGATCGTCGAAGAACGGCCCGGCCACGCGCTGCTCGTAATTGACGCCGATCTGCGTCTTCGCAAACGGCCAGCGGTCGAGCATCGCATCGATGCCCGCGACGACATCCCGATAGTCGGTGCGGTAGGCCGCGTAGACCCCGCCCTGGAATGTTTTCGTCCGGAAGGCCCCGGCGCGGACGCCGAACATCGTCGAGCGCGTGTACCACGGATCCTGGTACGACGCCCCCCAAATCCACGGCCCGGCCGTCAGGTTCCAGCGGTCGTAGTCGGCCGTGAGATCGGTCTCATTCAGGAACGTGTAGAGCGGCGTGAACGTCAGGTTCGGCGTGCGATCCCACGAGTTGTCGCCGGGGTTCGCATCGAGCAAAACGCGGTCCGGATCGATCACGATGTCCACCGGTTTCCGCGGCAGCGTGATCGTGACCTTCGTCCGGTTCGGCCCGTCAGGTTCGACGCTGGCGTCGTACTCCGGAAGGTGCATCGTCCGCGTCGTCGGACCGAGCGGAATTCTGAGGTTGAAGCCCTGCTCACCCGCGAAGCGGAAGCCCATCGTCGTCGGTTCGTCGTACTCGCCGCGCTGGTGCGCGATCACCTCGACACGGTACTTCTGCCCCGCGACGCCGTCGCGCTTGCGCCCCACGGCCGGGCCGCGCTTGCCGTCGATGGTCACGCTCTCGACCGACCAGTCGGTCATGCCGCGCTGGTACAGGTACCGGTCGAAGAAGTCGCCCCACTTCTTGCCGGTGTACTCTTCGAGTTCGGCCTGGAACGCTTTCGCGGATAGGACTTTGAACGAATACTTCGCCACGATGCCGCGGAAGAACTCGGACGCGGCCGCTTCGCCGAGGCGGTCGTCGATCATGCCGAAGAATTTGGAGCCGCGGTCGTACGCCCCCGTGAAGAGGTTGAACAGGTTGCCGTAGTCGGGCAGCGGCGCGGCCGCGGGGAACATCTGATCGCGGCGGATGGCCCCGTACATCGACCCGAAGCGGTAGTTCTCCCGGCGGATGTGCGGGGCGAACCACGCCTCCGTCGGCCACTCGACGAAGTCGTTGTTCTTGCCGCGCTTTTGGTCGAGGTACTTGTGCGTGAAATAGGTGGCCGGGCCTTCGTCCATGAACGTTTCGGCGTAGCCGTTGGTGCCGACGAGGTTGTACCACCACTGGTGGCAGATCTCGTGGCTCAGCAGATATTCGACATAGCCGCGCGCCAGCTTCGGCATGTCGAAGACGCGCTCGTCGATCATCACGATGCCGGAGCACTCGTTGCCGTTCCAGCCGAAGTACGACTCCGCTATCGTGAACTGGTCGTACGGGTAAGCGCCGAACCACTTCGAGTAATTCTCCAGCGCCTCTTCCGCGAGGATCAGCATCTCCTCGGCGTAGTACGAGTGGCGCTCGTAGGCCATGCAGACGATCTCGACGCTCTTGCCGTCGCCGAGCTTCGCGGTTCGGCGGTGTTCGCGGTAGCCGGCGCTCGCGAGGATCGCGAAGTCGCGGCCGACGAACGGCTTCAGCGTCACCGTTTTCCAGCCGTCGCGCTTCGCTTCGGATTCGATGCCCGCCGAGCAGGCCAGCTTCTGCGCTTCGGGTAGATCGATCTTCGCCCGGTAGTGCGCGGCTTCGTTCCAAAACGGCTGGTGCCAGGGCACGAAGGGCATGGCGTGCCAGCCGGCATGATCGTGGTACGCCAGCGTCGGCAGGGCGAACGTGAGGAAGGTGATGCCGTTCCACTGGCCCCAGCGCCCCTGCTTCTTCGGCAGCCGGATGGTGCAGTCGATTTCGACCGTCACGCTCTGGCCCGGCCGCACTTCATCGAGGAGATCGACCGTAAGCGCCGAGGAATTCTCGTCCGAGTAAGCATATCGCAAACGCTGTCGCGCTCCGCGGACGTCGGTGCCGACGATGTCCTGAATTTCGCCGTGGCGACCCATGCGGTCGATGCCGTCGCTCGGGTTCTGGCGGAGAAGTTCGAGCGTCTTGGCGAGCAGGAAGAAATCGCTGTCGGGAATCTCGTAGTGCGGATAGAAGTTCATCACGAGCTGCTTCGTCGGCCGGTCCGAGCGGTTCGTCCACGTCGTCGTCTGGTGGACGGTCGCGAGACACTTCGCGGTATCCAGCTTGATGGCGAGGTCGTACTGCGGCAGACCGGCCGGGATTTCGACCGCGTGCACTCCGCCGGTCACGGCCACCGCGAGCAGGACCGCGAGCAGGATTCGACTTCCGCGCAGCATCCTTCTCAACCCCCGCAATCGTGCTCGGCCCCGCCCGCCGCGATAGCGACTTTGCCGGCGGAACGCCACCCCGAAAGCTGTCGGGGTGCGCCAACGGATTCTGGCACCGGTGAGCGATCCCCACCGGGGATGATTTCGACGCCGCTGCGGCACCCCCGATCGGAATCACGCGCCGATTTTC
>JAYVTJ010000250.1:0-2808 GCA_043774415.1 Fimbriiglobus sp.
GTGGGTTCGGGTTATCTTCGTAGGGCGTGGTCGAGTCATCAAGACCCGCCGTTCGCCCGTCCGTCGTGCGGCGGGACTCGAAGACTCGACCACGCCCTACGGGTTGCGCGTCACTTCAGCTTCTGCTCCGCCAGCCACGTCCAGAGTTCCTTCTCGGCGTAGGCCTTGTCCCAACTGTTGTGGCCCACGCCGGGATACTCGGTGTACTTCGGCTTTCCGCCGGCTTTCTTCAGCGCTTCGATCATGTCCTGCGACTTCGTCACGGCGACGGCCGTGTCCTTGTCGCCGTGGAAGCACCAGCAGGGGATGTCCTTGATCTTCTCGGCATCCTTCGGGTTGCCGCCGCCGCAGACGGGGACGATGGCCGCCCACTTGTCCGGGAATGTGGCCGCGATGCTCCAAGTGCCGTAGCCGCCCATGCTGAGGCCGGTGAGGATGACCCGCTTCGCGTCGGTTTTGTATTCCTTCTGCGTCGCTTCCAGCATCTTGAGCGCGCGTTTGGCATCATCGCTGTTGGCTTGCCAAGTGCGCTTCTCGGACTGCGGAATGACGACGATGAACGGGAAGGTCTTCTCCTGCTTCTTGATGACCGGCCCGAGGCCGACTTCGACGGGCATCTTGGTGCCGCCCTTGGTTTCGCCCGAGCCGTGCAGGAAGAGGATGACAGGGTACTCGGACGTTCCGTCGTAAGCCGCGGGGATGAAGACGACGTATTTGGAAGTGGTGTCGTTGGCGTTCTTGAATTCCTTCTCGACGAACCCGGTCTTGATGATTGCGCCGAAGGCGGCGCTGGAACCGGCCACGAGGATCAGCAGTGCGAGAGTGCGGCGGAGCATCGGGGGAGTTCCGAGCGGGAGGGAGAGGGCCGGTAGAAAGGGTATCAGGTTTCCCGAAGCTCCGCCAGATTCGCAATCACTTCCCGATCACGACCACCAGCCCCGGAGCCGTCATCGGGATATCCCCTTCGGGTTGCGCCGCGTCGCCGATCTTCCAGTCGAACTTCGCAGGCAGTCGCGCTTCGACGCTGTGTTTGCCGGGCACGATCACCGCTTTGCCGGCGAGGGTCAGCGTGAGTTCGGCCGCGCTGAAGTTGTAGAAGGTCACGAGCCGCAGGCTGTCGGGCGATGCCGGGGCCGCGCCGTCGAGGGGGTAGCGGTCGATCTTCAGCTTCGCCGGCTCTGCGTTGAGCGGGCTCGATTGCGAACGGCCTTGGCTGCCCGAACTCGGCGTCGGATTCGGTACGATCAGCGGCGGGATGCTCGGCAGGTCGAGCTTCGGCAGATCGAGCTTCGGCAGTTCTTCGATCTTCTTCGGCTCGGCGTCGAGCTTCAGCGGCGGCAGTGCGGGCAGTTCGATTTCTTTCGGCTTCGCAGTCGGGATGATCGGAATGATCTCCGGTTCCTTCGGCTTCGCCACGGGCGGCACCGGAACCACCGGGATCGGGTCCTTCATCGCGGGGAGCGTCTCGGTGCCGCTCGCCGGTTTGAAGCTCGGTTCCGGTTCGATGGCCTTCGGCTGGGCGAGGGGTTCGCTCTGCACATTGCTCTTCGGCTTCGGCGCGGGGGCCGGCTCCATGCGCTCGGGGATCACCGTCGGCTTCGCCGGCGCGACCGAGGCCGTCGCGGGGCAGCAGGGCGAACAGCCCGGGGCCTGGGCGACCGGGTACGATTGCACCGGCGTCGCGGGGTAGTAGACCGGCTGCGCGTACTGCACGGGGTAAGCCGTCGCGACGGGCTGGGCGCGCTGCGCGAAGATCGGCCGGCGGCGCCCGAGGGCGCTGGCCCAATCGGGCACCAGCAGCAGGGCCATGAGGACGGGCGCGACGAGGTAGCGGAACATGCTGAGAATCCTTTCTCGGGGGAAAATCGATGGCCTGCGCGCAACTGATCTCGCACGCAGCCGGGGGAAGTGGGAAGATTAAACCTTATCCGAGGCGCGATTACCAACCCACTTTCGGAATTCCCGATGCGACCCGCCCTCCTGCTCGCAGTTCTGCTCGTCGGCTGCGGTTCCGCAGCGGCTCAAGCAGAGCGCTACGAACTCGGTCAGCGGTTGAAGGCGTTCGAGAAGCAGTGGGACAAAACGACCGACGAGAAATTGAAGAAGAAAGCCGCGGAAGGCCTGCCGAAGCTGACGGGCCTCTACTTCACGGGCCAGTTCGGCGAAGCCGGGCGGACGCTCGATGAAGCGCGCTGGATCTTGGAAGGGAAGCAGCCGAGCGACGACGAGAAGTGGGCGCAGAGCTTGTACGTGGTGCCCGCGACGCGGTTTCATTCGACCGGCGGTGGGCGATTCGAAATGTCGATCCGCGCGTTCTACAAAGTCGGTGCACCGCCGCCGAAAGATCTCCGAGTGCAGATCGTCCTGGAAAACGTTTCGGGAATGCTGTCCGTCCCAATCCGAGAACTCCCCGCGAAAGCGGAACTCCCGATTCCGGAACGTCCCCGCATCCGCACGATGGACACACTTCTAACCGCAACAGCCCTGCTCGGCGAGAAGCCGATCCGCAAATCGGAAATCGGAGTGACCTTCGATCGCGCGGGCAAAGATCGGGACATCGAGATCGAGCCGTTGGGCAAGGCTGCGGCCGTGACGCTGAAACCCGGTTCGATCGAACACTCCACAGTTTTGGGCCGCGTGGAACTCTTCAAAGACCTCGAAAAAGGCACGATATTCGAGACGGACTATCCGGTGCTCGCCCTCCAGCAAGAACTCATGCAGATGATCATGCTCCGACAAAAGGAGGGCCTCGATTACTTCACGTCCGCACGCCCCGGCCAGTTTTGGTTGAGCATTCCGACGGGTAAA
>JAYVTJ010000251.1:0-4581 GCA_043774415.1 Fimbriiglobus sp.
TTTCAGAATCGGGGCAGCGGCGGGTCTCGCAGACTCGACCACGCCCTACGAGGTTGTGTCATGGCCAAAGGCATCTTCAGCGGGCCGCTCGAACAGGTCGACCCGAACTGCTACCGCATCCCGAAGTCGTACCGCCCCGACATGCGCGTCGACGGGATCGTCTTCGCCAACGAGCGCCTCATGGAGACGCTGCGCGGCGATCAGGCCCTCGACCAAGTGGCCAACGTCGCCACGCTCCCCGGCATCCAAGTCGGCAGCTTCGCCATGCCCGACATCCACTGGGGCTACGGCTTCTGCATCGGCGGCGTCTGCGCCACCGATCCGCTCGAAGGGGGCGTCATCTCCCCCGGCGGCGTCGGCTACGACATCAACTGCGGCGTCCGCCTCGTGAAGACGAACCTCTTCCTCGACGACGTGAAGCCGCACCTGCGCGAACTCATCAAGGCGCTCTTCTACACCATCCCCGCGGGCGTGGGCAAGAGCGGCAAGTACAAGTTCGACCCGAAGGAGACGCGCAAACTCATGGGCGAGGGCGTCGGCTTCGCCGTGGACCGCGACCTCGGCGTGCCGCAGGATCTGCTGCACACCGAAGCCAACGGCCACATCGACGGCGGCGATCCGGAAGAGGTCAGCGATCATGCCGTGAAGCGCGGCAGCGATCAGTGCGGCACCCTCGGCAGCGGCAACCACTTCCTCGAAGTGCAGGTCGTCGATCAGGTCTGCGACGCGGAAGTGGCGGAAGCGTTCGGTCTCGAACTGAACCAAGTCTGCGTGATGATCCACTCCGGGTCGCGCGGCCTCGGCTACCAGGTCTGCGACGACGCGCTGGCCGCATTCCGCGATGCCCCGAGCAAGTACGGCATCGTGCTGCCCGACCGCCAGTTGGCCTGCGCCCCGGTCGATTCTCCGGAAGGGAAGAAATACATCGCCGCGATGCGCGCGGCCGCGAACTTCGGCTTCACGAACCGCCAGCTGCTGATGCAGCAGACGCGCGAAGTCTTCGCCGGCGTCTTCGGTCGCCCGTGGGCCGATCTCGGCATGGATCTGCTTTACGATGTCGCGCACAACATCGCGAAGCTCGAAGAGCACGTCGTCGATGGGAAGATCAAGAAGGTCTGGGTCCATCGCAAAGGGGCGACCCGAGCCTTCCCCGCGGGACACCCGGAATTGCCCGAAGCGTTCCAGAAGACCGGGCAGCCGGTCATCATTCCGGGCGACATGGGTCGCGCGTCGTGGGTGCTCGTCGGTCAGCCGGGGAGCATGGCCCGCACGTTCGGCACGACCTGCCACGGGGCCGGCCGGGCCATGAGCCGGACTGCGGCCGTGAAGGATGCCGTGGGCCGGCGCATCGATAAAGAACTCGAAGCTCGCGGCGTGATCGCGATGAGCAGCAGCCGGCAGGGGTTGGCGGAAGAGCAGCCGAAGGCGTACAAGAACGTCGATCACGTCGTGGAGGTGGTCCACGACGCGGGGCTGAGCAAGAAGGTCGCGCGGATGCGGCCCATCGGCGTCATCAAAGGGTGAGTGGACAGAATCAATCCCGCTTCGCGGGTAGGGGATTGTCGTCCCGTTCTTCGCCCCGACCTTTGGGCATGACCTCCGGGAGTTGCAAGCGGATGTCCACTCCTCCCGGTTCGACGGTCACGCGCTCGGGCAATTCGACTTCCAGACCCATCGTGGCCCCGTTGCTCGCCGGGTGGTAAATCACCCTGTATCGCCCGGCGGGCGCGCCTGGCCTGATTTCGAGTTTACCACTGGAAAGCGTCCGTTCGGTCCGGACGGTGAAGGTCCCGTTGGCCTCCACGGCCGCATTCACGATAAGGCTCGAATTCGAACCGCCGTCCGGCACGAAGATCATACCGCCGTCCTTCACCGGTTTTCCCTCCCGGAGGATCGTCCCGCCGAGCGGGTGGAGGTTGTCCATCGGATGGGAGTCATCGCACCCCGCGAGTAGCAGGAGCAGGAATACGTACGGGACGGAAGCGCGGAACATCGTGGGCCTCGCGAACGAATCGGCCCACGGCGCGGGAGTCCGTGGACTTGGGAAGACAACTGCCGCCTCTACTTTTTCTTCTTCTGATCCTTCTGGTACTGGACTTCGTCCCGGTCCGCCTGCTGCTGGGTCTTGGCCTGCTGATCCCTCAGTTCTTGGCTGTCCACCGGCTCTACGGTTTTGCTGCTGCAGCCGAGTGCGAGTGCGAGCGCGGCCAAAGGGAGAACGATCTTCATCGGCAACGACCTCACGGGGAAGAGTTGGGTCAGTCGAGATTGGTATCGGTTTCCCCGCCATTGCGGGTGCAGACGGCGGCCCAGACGACGGGGTCGATGCTGTACTTGACATTCCGGACCGAGCCGTCGCCGAAGACGGCATTGATCCCGCCGGTGTGCGAGGAGCCGAACTGCTGATTCCAGATCGTCACGGGATTGCCCGACCCGTTGATCACGCAGGGGGCTTCGATGTCCGGCCGCGGGGTGCGCGGGATCGTGCGGCTGCCGGTCCCCTGGACGGCGGGTTGCCCGTTGTTGTAGTCGTAGGTGAAGGTGCCGCCGCCGATGCGGACGATGCACTCGTCCCAGCCGGCGTTGTAGGCCTGCTCATTGTCGCCGCCGTCCATGTTGGAAATCGCCGTGGTGGCCCGCCGCAGGGGGTGCAGCCACTTCTCGGCGACCAGCAGCGTGTTCGACGTGCCGTCCGTGATGCTCACCAGGGTGACCGGGGCAACATTGGTCCGGAGGACGAGCCCGTTGAACGTGTTGGCGCCGCCCGCGGAGTCGTCCGTCGGCGTGCCGTTGTCGAACGTCGTCCCGGCATTGCCGTTGTAATCGCAGCGCGTGCCGCCGTTGATCACTTCCGGACCGCGCCGCGTCGGGCAGAAGTAAGTTTTGACGGGGCTGGCATAGAGCTGACTCCGGCTCGTCAGCCGGAAGATGTTTTCCTGCTCGAGATAGGGCAGCAAAAAGTAGCGCCAGCTGAAGCCATCGCGATTGTCTTGGGTGCCCGCGGCATTGGACGCTGCGGCATTGTTATCCGTCCAGTTGCAGCAGCTCTGGTTCGGCTGTCCCGCGGGACGCCCGTCGCGGCCGCCGGGGATCAGCTTCTGGTTGGCGCTCTCGTAGTTGTGGAACCCGAGGCCGATCTGTTTCAGATTGTTCTGGCAGCTCATGCGGGCCGCCGCTTCGCGGACTTTCTGCACGGCCGGCAGGAGCAGCCCGATGAGCACCGCGATGATCGCGATCACCACGAGCAGTTCGATCAGCGTGAATCCTTGGGGCTTGCCGGAGCGTTTCATCGGTTGGACCTCGACGGTGGAAGAAGTTGGCCGAAACTCCGCTCCGGGAAATCTAACCGGTCCCCGCGAGGGAATGGGGTGCCTCCGATGAAGATCCGATGAGATCCGCATTTTGTGGTGATCGGGAGAATGGTTCTATTTTCCGTTGCTCTCCGGACGACCCCGTCGCATAATGCGACTTCCCGACACGGACTCGCTCGGGTTTGATCGATCCCCGCGTGCAAACGGCGACTGGCGGGGGCGGCCGGGATTCGGCCGCGACCTCTTCGCTTTCCAAATACTTTGTCGGCCCGTTGCTCCCCCGGCCCGCCGCGAGGCGGGATGACACCCTGGATTTTCCCCCGCAGCAGTGCGGACGATTCCAAACCCGGAGACCGTGAGACCCCGCGGCGGTCGCCCACCGCCGCGCAACCTCGACTGGCAACGGGCCGCTCTCCCGGAGTGGCCCGATGGATCCCCTGTATCTCGGCGGGTTTATCCTCGCCCAGCTCGTCATCGTCGGCGCGGGCTTTTTAGCTCTTCGCGGGATGCTGCGCCAGCGTCCGACCGAATCCGCTGCGCCCCAGCTCCAAGTATCGCCGACGCCGTTCTCGCCGGTTTCTGCCTCCGTCGATCCGGCGCTCGCGAAGCAGGCCGAAGCGCAGATGAAGGAGGCCATTCGCCAAGCCGAAGCCCAAGCAAAGGAAGTCGTCCGCCAAGCCGAAATCAAATCCCGCGATGCGCTCGAGCAGGCCCGCCGCGATGCCGACCGCATCGTAAAAGAGGGCGAGTTCAAACTGAAGGACGACGCCTTCAAGCGCCGTGAAGAGATCACGCGCGAATTCGAAAAGACCCGCAACGACCTCAAGGATCTCGAGCGCCGACTCGAGAAACGCGAAGACACGCTCGACGGGCAGCAGAAGGAACTCACGGAGAAGAAGAAGACGCTCGACGGCCAAGTGAAGAAGGCGACCGACCAGAAGGAACTGTTCGACAAGAAGACCAAGGACCTCGAAGCGGTGATCGAGCAGGAGACGAAAGCGCTCCAGAAGATTTCGGGCCTCTCGCGGGAGCAGGCCGAGGCGATGGTGCTCGAACGGCTCGAGCGCGACCTCGCCGATGAAGTCGCGGCCCGCATCCGCCGGTCGAACGAGAACTACCAGCAGCACGCCGAAGCCAAGGCCCGCGAAATCCTCGCCACGGCCGTGCAGCGCTACGCCAGCGCCCACACGGCCGAGGCCACCGTCAGCACCGTGGACATCCCGAGCGATGACATGAAGGGCCGCATCATCGGCCGGGAAGGTCGGAACAT
>JAYVTJ010000252.1:0-2642 GCA_043774415.1 Fimbriiglobus sp.
CGGCCGGGGTCTATGCCGCGAATGGCATCCGTTCGCACATCCTTCCGCCCGATACGAAGCGCTACCTTTCGACGCCCGAACTCAGCTTCACCATCCGCCACCTCGCGGCCCACGGCGGGCTGAACATGACGGCGAGCCACAATCCGCCCGACGACAACGGCAGCAAGTTCTACGACGAGCGCGGCGCCCAACCGGTGCCCCCCGAAGACCAGATTATGAGCGAACTCGTCGACAAGGTGACCGCGATCAAACAGCTCGCGTGGCCCGACGCCGTGAAGAGCGGCAAGGTTCAATTTCTCGATGAAGCCCCGCACGTCGCCTACATCGACCTCTGTCGGAAGACGAGCCTGCTCGCCGCGCCGAAGAGCGACGAAATCCGCGTCGTCTACACGCCGCTGCAGGGCGTCGGCGGCTGGTGCGCCGGGGAAACGCTCGATGCCTGCGGCTTCAAAACGATCCGCGTGCCCGAACAGAACGAACCGGACGGTCAATTTTCGCACGTGACGAAGACGCCGAATCCCGAGGTGCGCGAGAGCCTCGACCGCGCCGAGAAGGTGGCGCGCGAGCGTGGCGCCGACCTCGTGATCGCGACCGATCCCGACGCCGACCGCATCGGTGGCTTGGCCTGCACGAGCGCCGACGGCCGCGGCGATTACCGATTCCTCACCGGTCAGGAGATCGCCGCGCTGCTGACCTACTTCAAACTCTCCCGCCTCTCGGCCGCCGGTGACATGCCGGCGTCACCCATCGTCGTCACGACGGAAGTGACGACCGGACAGATCACGCGCATCGCCCGGCACTTCGGCTCGCAGATCGTCAACGATCTCCCCGTCGGCTTCAAATACCACGCCGATGTTCTCAAGCAGTTGGAAACCGTCGGCCACTTCGGAGACGTACAGGGGACGCCGGCCGACTTCGTCATCGGCACCGAAGAGAGCCACGGCATCCTCGCCACCGCGGCCATCCGCGACAAGGATTCGGCCTGCGCCGCGATTCTCATGGCCGAACTCGCGCTGCACTTGAAGCGGCAAAAACGGACGATTCCCGAGCTGCTCGACGAGATGAGCCGGCAATTCGGCTACTACCGCAACGAGCTGCTGAACATCGTGATGACCGGCCTCGAAGGCAAACAGGACATGGCCAAGATGCTCGACGCGCTGCGGAAGAACCACCCGGCGAGCGTAGCGGGGATGCCGGTCGTGCGCTTCGAGGACTTGCAGGACGAATCGGGGAAGATGGGGCCGTTCAAAGGGGACACGGACAGGGCCGCGCGGAACTTCCTGATCTTCCGATTCGCGAAGGATGGCATCGAAGCGAAGGTCTGCCTGCGGCCGAGCGGTACGGAGCCGAAGGCGAAGGCATACATCGAAGTGAGTTCGGCGCCCCTCAAGCCGGGCGCCGGGGAGGAAGTCTGGGCGGCGAACTGCGCCGCCGTGGATGCGCTGGTCCAAAAGCTGGCGACGGAGTTCCTGACGCTGACGATGGCGACGGTGGGACAAACCCCCGCGACCGGGGCGGATAAACTGAGCCGGTGAATTTTTCTGTAAGACCGCGCAAGTCCGAGTCCCTGTGGCGTTAACCGGATACGAATGCTCCTTCCGCAGGCATTCCGCCCCGGTGCGCTATGACTCCGTTCCGCTCAATCTGTCCGGCGATTCTCGCCCTCACCACCCTAATCAGCGCCGGGGAATCGGCCCGCGCCGGCTGGATCACGGTGAAGAACGACACCAAACAAGTGATCGTGATCCAAGAGGTCGGCGGGCCGCTCAACCGGCCGATCCGCGGAAAGTGCATCAAGCTGCAACCGGGCGAAACTTACCGCGAGTTCCAACTGCTCGCCGGCAGTAAAAGCATTGTCCTGTACGACTCGGAAGCGCCGACGATTCCGCTCTCGCAAGACAAGTTGACATGGGCCAAGGACGATGCGACCTTCGCGATCGAACCCGATGGCAAGTCGATCAAGCTCGTCCCGGTCGATGTGACGGAGCCGGTACAAATCAAGAAGTGATCCGCACCCGCACGATCTTGCGACCGAGCCGGATGATCAACCCGTCGGCCACCGGCACATTCGCTTTGTAGTCGGCGGGCTTCGTCCGCTCGGGGCCGATGTTGAAGGCACCTTCTTCGACCTTCTTCCGCGCTTCGCCTTTGCTCTTGGCCAGCCCGGCCGCGACGATCAAATTCAGAACACTCATCTGTCCATCGACGACTTCGATTGCTTGAAGGGTGATCTCCGGCATATTCTCCGGGTCGCCGTGCTCCTCGAATTGCTTCTTCCAATCCGCGAGCACTCCGTCGGCTCCGGACTGGCCGTGAAACCACTTGACGATCTCGGCGCCGAGTCGCTTCTTCGCTTCGTTCGGTTTGCCCGTCATGATCGTGGCGATCTGGCCCTCGCCCAAGTCGGTGAGCAGCGTGAACCACTCGCGCATCAGGCCGTCCGGGATGCGCATCGTCTTCCCGAACTGCTCCATCGGCCGTTCGCCGACGCCGATGTAGTTCCCCAGGCTCTTGCCCATCTTCTTCTCGCCGTCGAGCCCGCGCAGGATCGGCAGCGTCATCGGCACCTGCGGCGACTGCCCCGCGTCCTTCTGCAGATCGCGGCCGACCATCAGGTTGAAGAGCTGCTCGGTCCCGCCGAG
>JAYVTJ010000253.1:0-5493 GCA_043774415.1 Fimbriiglobus sp.
GAAGAAATCACGCCCGAGATGCGGCAGGCGCGCATGAAGGAATTCATGAGCCTGCTCCCGCTCACGATGAACCTCGCGGGGCTGCCCCACGCCGCGCTCGGCACGATGTTCAACGAGGGGCAGATGGAAGTGCGCGTCATCACGATCCGCAACGCATACAAACTCGCGCGGGCGCTCGTGAAGGAAATCGGCGACGCCTAACTCCGCATCGCGATCGCCGTGGCGGTCGCGAAGAGCCGGCAGTAGCTGAAGCTGAGGTGGACGGTGCCGACGCCGCGCACCTCCATGCGGTCGCGGGTCGGTCCCGTCACCACGGCCCGCGGCTCGATGGCCGTCTCGCAGAGGATTTCCACGTCGCGCCAGTCGATGCCGCGCTTCCACTTCAGCCCGAGGGCGCGGAAGGTAGCCTCCTTCGCGGCCCAGATCGCGGCGTAGTACTCCGTGCTGTGGCTGCGGTCCCGGCAGTAGCGGGCCTCGGCTTCCGTGTAGACTTCCTGCACGAACTTCTCGGCGTGCGTCTCGATCAGCAGTTTCACGCGGGCGCACTCCATGATGTGCGTCCCGATTCCCGCGATCTCCATCGGCCCCTCGGAGAGAGTGAGTGGTCGGCGATCGGTTGCAAAGCTCGGGAAGCTCCCGAACCGCTTTCTACCGACCGGACATACAATTCCATTGTGGCACACGCCTCGCCCCGTTCAAAGGGGTATCGGAATCCCCTGTTGACTCGGCCCTCCGGTTCGACGAACCTAGATGAACTCTCCGAGCCCGAGGCCACCCGCCATGCGCCGCACTCCGACCGTCTGCTTCCTCCTCCTCGCCGCCGGCATCGGCTCCGCGGCCGAAGTGAAGCTCCCTCCCGGCATCAAGGTGGACAAGGACAAGAAGACCGTGACCGTCGATGCGAAGGTCGCACCGCGGAAGCTGCCGCACTTGGATCAGTCGTACCCCATCGAGGTGATCGCCTGCTGGGGTTACATCAAGGACGCGAAGCCCGGCGACAAGAACGGGAAGAAGTCGCACGAGACCATCGTGACCATCGACGTGATGCCGAGCGAAGTGGCCGCGGCGATGGAGCAACTCGGGCTGAAAGCCGGGAAGCCCGCCGTGGGCGAAGATGCGAAAGCGGAAGGCCCGGACGTGAACATCTACATCGACGTGCCGCAGGGCGACGGCCCCGCGAAGCGGTATCCGCTCGACAAGATCCTCGTCGATCCGAAAACGAACAAGCCGATGCCGAAGGGGGTGAAGTTCAAGTTCACCGGGTCGGCCCCCGCGAAGGCGGAACCGGGCAAGGTGGCGAAGGAGTTCGGCGCGGACAACACCGGCTCGCTCATCATGCTCTTCCCGGTCGATGCCGAGACGGTGTTCCAATCGTCGCTGACGATGAAGGAAGAGAAGTATCTGAAGCTCGACGTGAAAAAAGATACGCTGCCGAAAGAGGGCGACCCGGTCAAGCTCGTCCTCGAAGCGGCGGGGAAATAACCATGAACAAGTCTTCTCTCTTGGCCCTCGGCGGCTTCGCCATATTGGGCTGCAACGAACCGCCGAAGCCGAATGAGGATCCGGTCGCGGTCGTGCAACCGGCGCTGCCGACGGTGCCCACGAATGGCACGACACCGATTGTCAAAGTGCAAGATCCGCAGACACCGAAGCCGGTCGAACCGGTCGCGAAGCTGCCCGAAGATCTCGGCGGCAAGGCCGTGCAAAAATCGCTGATGCCGACGCTGACGATGCCGGCGGAAGTCGCGGGGCCGAAGGCTCCGAAGGCCCGCGTCACGGATCTCGACCGCGGCGAACTCCCGGCCGCACCGACCGCGTGGAAGGTGCCTTCGGTCCCGCTGCTGCCGAAGGTGAAGCCGGCGAAGCCGTCGATTCCGCCCGAGCGCGCCCCGGCCGATTTGGGCCACGCCTCCGCGGAGAACTTGGGTGCCGTGAAGTTCGCCGAGAAGCCCCTCGTGCGGGCGGAAGCGCCGGTGAATGCCGGGGCCACCGATGTGCCGGCGCTCGCCCGGCAGATCGTCGAACGGTCGCCCGTCGACGATCCGACCGCCGAGATTTCGGCCTCGAAGCTCATTGAAACGATCTTCCCGTTTCCCGTCGGCCCGCTGCCGTTCGTGAAGGTGACGATCCCCGATCCGTTCGAACTCGCCGAGAAGTTGAAGGGGAAGCTGCCGCGCGAAACGGAATTCGGCACGGCCCCGAGCGTGGTGCCGCCGGAGAAGAAGTAAGAATTTTCACCGCAGAGGAAGAAGAGAGCGCTGAGGAAGCAAACAGAGAGGGGTAGAGATCGACCACTCTCCAGGTTTTCCTCCGCGTCCTCTTATTTCTCTGCAGTGAAAATTCTTCGCCTACACCGCCACCGTCGGCAGCTTCCGGCGTCCCAACCCTTCCGCATCTTTCGTCACGGGAATGCGGTGGGCGTTGTTCTTTTCCCAGTCGGCCAACTCGACCATCAGCGCGTCGACGATCTCCGCTTCGGGCACCTTCCGCACCATCTCGCCGTTGCGGAAAATCATCCCCTGCCCGTTCCCGGCCGCGATGCCGATGTCCGCTTCTTTCGCTTCGCCGGGGCCGTTCACCACGCAGCCGAGCACCGAAATCTTCACGGGCACGCGCTTGCCCTTCAAGCGCACTTCGAGTTCCGCGATGATCTTCTCCAAATCGATGGCCAAGCGACCGCAGGTCGGGCAGGCGATGATCTCGGGTCGGCGGACGCGCCGCTGAGTCGCTTGCAGAATGTCGAAGCAAGCCGCGATCTCGGGGACCGGATCGCCGAGGAGCGAGACGCGGATCGTGTCGCCGATGCCGTCGAGCAGAATCGGCGCCAGCCCGGCGGCGCTCTTCGTCACGGCGTACGGCGGCTTGCCCGCTTCCGTGATGCCGATGTGCGTCGGATAGTCGGCGAGCTTCGCGAAGAGCCGGTACGCCTCCACGGCCACGAGCACATCGCTCGACTTCATCGAGAAGATCATGTCGCGGTAGCCCTCGCTCTCGGCGATTTCCAGGTAGCGCAGGGCGCTTTCGACCATCGCGGGCGGGCAGGGGAACTCGTACTTCTCGCAGAACTCGCGTTCCAGCGATCCGGCGTTGACGCCGATGCGCATCGGGATGCCCTTCTCCTTCGCCTTGCGCACCACCTGCCGGAAGCGGTCATTACCGCCGATGTTGCCGGGGTTGATGCGGATCTTATCCACGGGGTGATCGAGCGCCGCCAGAGCCATCTTGTAATCGAAGTGGATATCGCAGATGAGCGGGATGCCGATCTGCTTGCGGATCTCGGAGAGCGCCCCGGCATCCTCGGGTTTCGGTACGGTCACGCGGACGAGTTCGCAGCCCGCTTCTTCGAGGAGGTGGATTTGCTTGACGGTCCCGGCCACGTCGAACGTGTCGGTCGTCGTCATGCTCTGGACCCAGATCGGGTTGTCGCCGCCGAAGACCCGGTCGCCGACTTTGACCTCGCGGGTTTTGTGGCGCGGCTTGCCGGGGACACGCTGGGCCGTTTCGAGGACGGAGAGGTCGAAGCGGGACATGGGCGATCCTCGGTGCGGGTGCATGCGGGTATCTTACGCGCGGCCGGGGCAGGGCGACAGGGCGAGGAGAGTGTCGCCGTTCGCTCCGCGAAAGGTTGGCCGAATTCCGAAGGAGTTCCACGCGGGGGTGGGGGCCTCGGCTGGATTCATCGATAAGTTATCCCCGCGCCTCACCCTCCCGACTCTCCCGGAGCTTCCCGATGTCCCTCTCCCGCCGTTCGTTCGTCGCCGCCTCGGCCGCCGTCGTCCTCGCCCCGCTCGGCCGCGCGGCGGACGAACCGAAGCCCGAAAGCTACTGGGTCTACGTCGGCACCTACACCGGCAAAGACGGGAGCAAGGGCATCTACCGCAGCACGCTCGACGCGAAGACCGGCAAGCTCGGCGCCCCGGAAGTCGCGGCCGAGGTGGGCAGTCCGTCGTTCCTCGCGATCGCGCCGAACGGCAAGTCGCTCTACGCCATCGGCGAAGCGGAAGGGAAGGACGGCGGCGGAGTGTACTCGTGGAAGCTCGACCCGAAAACCGGCGCGCTCTCGGGGCGAACCGCGCTCACGAGCGGCGGGGCCGGGCCGTGCCACATCAGCACCGATGCCAAGAATCAATTCGCCATCGTCTCCAACTACGGCGGCGGCAGCGTCGCGGTCTTCAAACTGAAGGACGACGGCACCCTCGCGGAGCGCTCCTGCTTCGTGCAGCACAAGGACGACGAAGCGGGCGACGCCAAGCCCCGGGCTCCACGCGGGCACAGCGCCTTCTTCGACGCCACCGGCACGCTCGCCTTCGTCTGCGATTTGGGACTGGATCAGGTGAAGATTTACAAGCTCGACCGCGAGACGGGAAAGATCACCCCGAACGATCCGGCGAGCGTCGTCATGCCGAAGGGCACCGGCCCCCGGCACATCCACATCGCCCCGGATCAAACCGTCGCGTTCGTCTGCGGCGAACTGAACATGACGATCAACGTGATTTCGATGGACGTGAAGGCGAACAAGTTCGAACTGAAGCAGACGCTCAGCACGACCCCGGACGGCAAGCCGACGAAGGGGGGAAGCACGGCCGAAGTGCGGATCCACCCGAACGGGAAGTTCGTCTACGTCTCGAACCGCGGGCACAACAGCATCGCGGTGTTCGAGTACGACGCCCGAGCGATGACGGTGAAAGCGGCGGGGCACATCACGGGCGAAATCGCGACGCCGCGGAACTTCAACATCACCCCCTGCGGCAAGTGGATGGTGGTGTGCAGCCAGGACAGCGCCCGCGTGGCGGTGTTCGCCATCGACGAGGCGACCGGCATGGCGAAGGAGACCGCGAACAGCATCACGGTCGACCGGCCGGTCTGCGTGAAGTTCCTCGCGAGGTGACCGCTCAATCCCGGCCCCTCAGCTTCGCGAGTAGCCGGAGGATTTCCAGGTACATCCAGACGAGCGTGACGAGCAGGCTGAAGCCGGCGTACCACTCCATGTACTTAGGCGCCCGCCGGCGGACGCCTTGATCGATGAAGTCGAAGTCGAGGATCAGGTTCAGCGCGGCGATGCCGACGACGACGAGCGAAAAGCCGATGCCGACCAAGCCCGATTCGTGGATGTAGGGGATGCCCGAGCCGAACATCCGCGCGACGATATCGACGAGGTACACGAGCGCGATGGCCCCGGTCGCCGCGGCGACGCCGATCATGAACTTCTGCGTGACGCGGATGATGCCGGTGCCGTAGAGGAAGAGCATCATCGTCAGCACGCCGATGCTGAGGCCGACGGCTTGGAAGACGATGCCGGGGTAGCGGGCCTCGAAGAACGCGGAGACGGCCCCGAGCACGATCCCTTCGAGCGCGGCGTAGATCGGCGCCGTGATCGGGGACGCTTTCGGAAACCAGATCGTGACGAGAGCTGTGACGAACCCGCCCAAGCCCCCGGCGACGAGCAGTCCCGTCGAGATGCCCGATTCGCCGGCGGCCAGCGTCCAGGTATAG
>JAYVTJ010000254.1:0-2060 GCA_043774415.1 Fimbriiglobus sp.
CGAACTCGACGTCGGCTTTCGCCGGCAGGCCGCGCGGCAGTGGTTCACGATGTACTTCATCCCCGTCTTCCCCATCGGCGGGGTCGAGGAGCACATCGAGTGTCTGCGCTGCGCGGGCACCTTCAAGCTCGAAGTGCTCGACATCGTTCCGCCGTCGGCCGACGATTTCTTCCTGCGCGATTGCTACGAGCGCCTGACGCGCGGCCGCAGTCTGGAACTGATCGAAGCCGACCTCGTGGAATCGGGCCGGACCAACGATGTCGCGGTCGAGATGATCGACGCGATGACGAAGGGCAAAGTCTGGGAGTGCGAACGCTGCGGAGCGCACTACCTCAAAGGCGTGAAGAAGTGCCGCGAGTGCGACGGCCGCCGGGAACTCACCGGCGGAAGCGTTCAGCTCTGACCGGCACGGCCCCCGATGTGGCAGTTTCTCGAGGATCGCTATATATTGAATATGCCGCGGGGTTTTCCTCTCCCTTCCCGCCCACCATTTCTACCGCCTCCGAGAGAGACGCCCGTGACCCCGCGTGAAGTCCTCGCGCTCCTCCGCGAAAAAGAAGTCCGCGCCGTCGATCTGCGCTTCATGGACTTCCCCGGTCTCTGGAAGCACTTCACCGTCCCCGCCGAAATGATCACCGAGGAGACCTTCGAAGAGGGCATCGGCTTCGACGGCTCCGGACTGCGCGGCTGGCAGAAGATCAACGAATCCGACATGCTCGTGGTGCCCCAGCCCGAGACTTTGTTCATTGACCCCTTCGCGCGCGAAACGACCCTCGGCATCCTCTGCAACATCCAGGATCCGAGCACGCGCGAGGACTACTCGAAGGATCCGCGCAACGTCGCCCGAAAAGCCGTCAACTACATGAAGTCGACGGGGATCGCCGACACCGCGAACTTCGGCCCATCGCTCGAATTCTTCGTCTTCGACGACGTGAAGTACGATCAGACGAGCCACAGCGCGTTCTACTACGTGGACAGCGCCGAGGGGGTTTGGAACACCGGCCGCGATGAGAAGCCGAACCTCGGCTACAAGATTCCGCGCGGCCAAGGCTACTTCCCGTGTACGCCCGCCGACTCGATGAACGACCTCCGCACCGAGATGATGCTCGCGATGAACGGCATCGGCATGACCGTCGAAAGCCATCACCACGAGAAGGCCAGCGGCGGGCAGTGCGCCATCGACATCCGCTACAGCGACCTCGTGCCCATGGCCGACAGCGTGCTGAAGTACAAGTACGTCGTGAAAAACGTGGCCCGCAAGCACGGCAAAACCGCGACCTTCATGCCGAAGCCGCTCTTCGACGAGTTCGGCAGCGGCATGCACATCCACTCGTCGCTCTGGAAGGGCGGCACCAACCTCTTCGCCGGCTCGGGTTACTCGGGACTGTCGGATGCGGCGCGCTACGCTATCGGCGGCATCCTCCGACACGCCCGCGCGCTCTGCGCCATCACGAACCCGACGACGAACAGCTACAAGCGCCTCGTCCCCGGTTTCGAAGCCCCGACGAGTTTGGCTTACAGCCAGCGCAACCGCTCGGCCGCGATTCGCATCCCCGTGTATTCCTCGCGGCCGAAGTCGAAGCGCATCGAGTATCGCCTGCCCGACGGCGCGGCGAATCCGTACCTCGCCTTCGCCGGGATGCTCATGGCGATGCTCGACGGCATGCGGAACAAGATCGACCCCGGCGAACCGCTCGACAAAGACATCTACGACTTGCAAGCCGAGGAACTGAAGGACGTGCCGAGCACCCCCGCGACCCTCGACGAAGCGCTGAACGCGCTCGAGAGGGACCACGAGTTCCTGCTGCACGGCGGCGTCTTCACGGAGGACGTGATCGAAACGTGGGTGCGGTACAAGCGTACGGAGGAAGTCAGCGCGGTGCGGATGCGTCCGCACCCGTACGAATTTGCGCTGTATTACGATAGCTGATTCGGCGAGCGGCACGGCGTGAGCGTGCTGTGGGATTGCGGATGAAATGCAAATCGGAAGGACGGAATCGGCGAGCGGCATGGCTCGAGCGTGCCGTGTTGCGAACCTCACACGGCGGGCTTACGCCGCG
>JAYVTJ010000255.1:0-1702 GCA_043774415.1 Fimbriiglobus sp.
GCGGAGCGATCTCGAAAGCAAGCTCCGCGACCGCGACGGCCTCACTGCGACGCTCGCCGACAAGCGCCGCGACCTCGAAAGCTACGGCGGTACCTCGGATGCGGCCCTGGTCCGGAAGCAGATGGCGGAACTGACGGATTCGGCCGAAGCCTCTGAGCGAGCAGGGGTGAACGCGAAGGAAGAACTCGGCGCGCTCGATGCGAAGCTCCTCCGGCTCGGCCGCGATCTCCGCGCGGCAACCGTCGATTCGACGAAGACCTCCGAGCGTGCCGCAGCCGCCGAGAAGTCGTTGGATGAGCCCCGCACCCGCTGCGGTCTGCACCTCGATCAACTCCCGGTCGATCGCCGCGACACGACTCCCGAGCGACTCGCGGAACTGGAAGCCATCGCCGATTCGCACACGCGCAGCGGGATCGCCGAGGAGTTCGAGAAACTGCAACTCGACGAAGCGCGCCGGCAAGAATGGCGCACGCGGCTCGCCGAACTCGCCGCGCAGATCGCCGCGATTCCACCCGACGACCGCCGGCCCGTCCGCGACGCCGAAGTTGCGCACGACCGCGCCAAGACATCACGGCTCGCGGCCGACGTCGCTTGGCAAAGTGCCCGCGATGCACTCGCCGACTTGGAGCGCCGGGCCGAAGCCTTTTCCGAACTCCTCGCCGAGTTGACGGCCGCAGAGTTCGCGGCCCGCATCGCCGCAAAGCTGCACGAACTCCTCGGCAACGCCGGCCTCTTGCGCGAACTCGTCCGGATCGCCGAAGGGGAGATCGTCCGCTTCGGCAACGCCACCCTCCAAAAGCTCAGCGAGGGCGAACTCACTCTGGAACTGAGCGATGAACCGAAGAACGACGAGGAAGCGCTCGTGCTCGTCGTCCGCAGTCCCGATTCCGCGAAGCCGATCCCCGTCGCCTACCTTTCGGGCAGCCAGAAGTTCCGCGTTGCGCTCGCCATCGCGCTCGGCATCGGCCAGTTCGCTTCGGGGCAAGCGCGCCCGCTGGAATGCGTCATCATCGACGAGGGCTTCGGCTCGCTCGACAAAGAGGGCCTCCGTGCGGCCGCCGAGGAACTCAATCGCCTGAAGCGCCATCTGCGCCGGATCATCCTCGTCAGCCACCAGGAGGAGTTCACCGACCACTTCCCGGTCGTGATCCAACTGAGCAAGACCGAAGATGGAGTGAAAGCGACGACGGTGCGGCGGTGATTCAGGGGGTGGCAATGCTTTCTGGCACCATCGGGGAACTGCTCGAAATTCCAGGCGAGACCTCTCCGGCCCAATTTCAATTTTAGGTTTCAGTCGTTCTCCGCACCCCCTCCACCGAACCGACTGAAATGACCGAACCGACCGAACCGACTGAAACCTTCTAAATCGAAACCCGGCAGGCGTCCAGACCCGCAAGCCCATCACTTGCGGTGTTTGTTCTCATCTCCGTCCGCCATGCAACAAAACCTTCGAAGATTCCGTAACGATCCCTCGCTCTCGGGCAATAAGGGTTCGAGAGTCCCGCACGACACTCACTACGAGACTTCCCCATGGAACCTGTTCTGATCTCCGTTTACACCGACATGGTCGCGCGGCTGCACTGCACCACCGACGACATCCTGCACGACCCGGCCTACCGCAACGAGTTCCTCGCGCTCTGTCGGCGGGCGCTCGGTTCGGACCGCGCCGAGCCGGATCTGCTGAAGGGCCTTTCCAACCTGC
>JAYVTJ010000256.1:0-2693 GCA_043774415.1 Fimbriiglobus sp.
GTGGCTTCAGTGGCTTCAGTGGCTTCAGTGGCTTCAGTGGCTTCAGTGGCTTCAGTGGCTTCAGTGGCTTCAGTGGCTTCAGTGGCTTCAGTGGGGGGGGTATGCAGAATGACCGAAACTGAAATCTATATTCGACGGCTATGTGGAAGTACCTTTCGGACATCGGGTTCGGCGATTCCGTTGGCGCACTCCCCCGGTGGAGCTGACGCGATGGATCGGGCGCTTCGGAATCGCCTGCGGGACTTCGATTCCCCGAAAGCCCCGCCCGGCGCCGGCGAATCTCCTAATGTGAGGTTGCCCGACTGCCCTCCCGCAGGAGACGACGGTGAAAGCCCCCATTTCCGATCAGCCGCTCGACCCGATCAACAACCCGCGCCAGCCGTTCGGGTTCCCGGCCGGCACGATCCGGGGCTTCCTGTCACTGCTCATCTGCGCCTTCTTCTGGATGGTGCTGCTCTGGCCGAACGACGTGATGGCCAAGCCGCTGCTCGGGCACTTCTTCATGCTCGCGCTCGTGCTGATGGCGTTCGCCTCGACGCACGCCGACCACTCCGGCAACCGGGATCGCTCGTTCACACCCTGGCTCATGCGGATGCTGTTCGTCGGCGGCAGCGTGATCGTGGTCGCCTACACGCTGGTGAAAGACCCGGCTCAGTTCTCGGCCCGGCTCACGCCCGATGTGGCCGAGTTCCGCGACTGGTGGGGGACGTTCCTCGCGGTCACCGCCGGCGGCTTCTTCGCAGGACTGTTCATCCGGTTCGCGCTCGGCCGGAACAACCCGATCTTTCTGACGCTGCGGGCGTGGTTCTCGGTCGTGGCGATGGTGATGCTCGCACTCGAGCTGGCGCTCTTCGTGGCCTTCACGAGCGCCGACACGACGAAGCCGGAGATGTTCATGCGGTACTGGCAGTCGTTCGAGGTGGCGATGGTCGCCGCCTACTTCGGCACCCGGGCGTGATCTCGAATTGGAATTCTCTTAGCGGAAGACGCCAGACTTCCGGGTTGTGCGAGGTCGGAAGTCGGGCGACTTCCGCTGCGGGGAAACTGTAGAATAACTCCGCGTTTCCTCCGGAGTTCCCCGTGTCCACGGAATCGGTCCCGCCCGCACCGGCCCCGACTTGGCGGACGCGGCTCGTCCGCCCGACCCGCTGGCCGCTCTGGGTGCAGTCGGGTCTCCTCGGCGCGTTCATCCTCATCATCCCCATCCTCCTCACGAGCCGACTGCTGCTGCAATCGGGCCGCAGCGTCCTGCTCGAACACGAGACCATCGATCTCAGCGACGAGAGCAATCTTCGGGTGAATGAGTTCCAGGACGATTTCTCCTACCTCGCGCGCGATGTCCGACTCGAATCGAACCAGCGCGAGCAGCACCCGCCCGCTGACGCCGTCCGCGAAGTCTTCGACGGCATCGCGCTTCCGAACGCGGCCGTCACCGATGCTCCGCGCACCGTCCGCGAGGCCCGGCGCCGCTTCCTCCACGGCTGCGCCATCGGTGTGTACGCCGCCGATGTCCCCCGGCCGGGCGAAATTGCGATCCCCGCGCACACGGCACCCGTGGAATCCGATCCCGCCCGGCAGAAAGTGCTGCTCGATTGCTTGGGAGACTTGGCCCGGCGACTGCAAGGAGTCGATGATCGCGGCCGGCCGAATCCGTACGACCGCTCCGGGTTCTGGCTGCAGCCCGCCGGCGGGGGTCGGCCGGCGCGGTGCATTCTCGCCCTGGGGGTCGAGGTGCGCAAGACCGAGCGGCGCGGGCAGATCATCGCCTTCGTCGTCGATTTCACGCAGTACGTCCGCAACCGCCAGCGCATCTCGCCACGGCACCTCTACTTCGCCGCCGACGCAACTGGCAAACTCCTCATCCATCCGTACGGGGACAGCCGAGGCCGGGAACTCCCGCCGTGGGAGTACCCCGAGGCCAACTGGTTCGATACCGGGGCGCCGAAACTGGCGAAGCAGGAACGCCTGGCTTTGGCAACGCGCAGCGGCGGCGCGCGGCTGAGCGCCGCGTCGATCCCCGAATTCGCCTACCTCTACCGAAAGGGCTATTTCGGAGATGGATTGAGCCTGAAGAACTCCCTGCCGACCAACGCCCCGGACGCGACGGCCCGCGAGTTCAACCGGCTCATGGCGGAGGAACTCGATGCCGATCCGGTGCTCCGCATCGGCGAGATCTCCCCGGACATCGGCTACGTCGAAGTCTCGCACCCGGACCGAGCGAAGCTCGAAGGCGTCTGCGGGCGGATCGATGCGTGGTACAAGGCCCAAGGTCAGAAAGACCCCGTGAAGTGGAGCCGACCCATCGCGTGCGTCCACCTCCAAGGACAACTCACCCCTCTGCGGATCGACCTCAACGACACCGACGATCCCGCTTGGCTCATCGTCGCGGCGTCGCCGGAGGAACTGCAGGAAGACATCGACGATCAGTTCTCCCGCATCGCCCGCGAATGGGTCTATCCGACGCTGCTCGTTTCGTGCATCCTCGGGATCGCGCTCGTCGTCACCCTCACGCATTCGCTGCGCCGGCTCGCATCGGCGGCGCGGCAGTTGAGCCGAGGGGACGATGTCGCAATCCCCGTCGGCGGGCCTTACGAAGTCAGCCAGCTCGCCCAGACGCTCGATGCGATGACCAAGGGGGTGCGCTCCCGCGACCGAGAACTGCGCGACCGCGCGGTGCGCTACGAGACGATCCT
>JAYVTJ010000257.1:0-5327 GCA_043774415.1 Fimbriiglobus sp.
GTTCTCGATGTGGTCGATGATGCGCTTCGGGTCGAGGTTGGCGATGTGGCAGCCCTGGTAGACGCCGGGGAGGAAGCTGTTGCTCCAGAGCTGGGGGCCGACAACGGGCTTGCCGGGGCAGAGGACGACGAAGCCGGGGAGGTTCTGGTTGACGGTGCCGAGGCCGTAGCCGAGCCACGAGCCGAAGCTCGGGCGGATCGGCTGCGTGTTGCCCGAGTTCATCATGAGCAGCGAGGGTTCGTGGTTCGGCACCGTCGTGTGCATACTGCGGATGACGCAGATGTCGTCGATGCACTCGCCGACCTTCGGGAAGAGTTCGGAGACTTCGATGCCGGACTTGCCGTACTTCTGGAATTTGAACGGCGTGCCGAAGAACGCGGCGCCCTTGCTGCGGGAGGTCTTGAAGCTGTCGCCGGGCTTCTTGCCGTTCTGCTTCGTGAGTTCGGGTTTGGGGTCGAAGGTATCGACCTGGCTCGGCCCGCCGTTCATGAAGAGGTGGATGACGCGCTTCGCCTTGGCGGGGAAGTGCGGCGCCTTCACCGCGAGCGGCCCGGCGACGGCCGTGGGCACCGCCGCTTGGGTTTCTTGGGCGAGGACGCCGGCGAGTCCGAGCATCCCGAAGCCGGTGCCGGAGCGCTGGAGCATCTGGCGGCGAGTGAAGGCGAAGGGGGGATTCATGAGAGTCATTCCGAAGTATGTGGTCGGAGGTCGGAGGTCGGAGGTCGGGGATCTGTCTTCGCCGCGGAGCGGCCGACTTACTTAGCCCAGGGTGGAAACCCTGGGTTGCGGTCACAAATGTTTTCCGCCCTGAAAGGGCCGGCGTCAGTCCCAGAGATAGCGTTCGTCATATTCCATTTCGTAAGTCTTCAGAAAGCTCAAGAATTCCTCCTGAAAGCTCATCTTGCGATGATGTTCACGCTGATTGGCGATGTAGGCCACAACGGTCTCGACCATCGTCGGGCCGACCGAAAATGCACCGTATCCGCTTTGCCAAGCGAACCGTGAATCGCCGACCCCATGTCTCCAAGCCGAAGAATGCGCTTTCACATCCCGCATCATATCGGCCACGGTCAACGTCGCCGGGATACGGACCAGCAGATGCATATGATCTTCGACACCCCCGGCCGCGATGAGGTCGCAGTGGCGATTCCGAAGGATGCCCCCGATCACCGAATGCAGGTCGTGGCGCCAGCCCTCATCGATCCGCGGTTCGCGATGTTTCGTGCTGAACACGCCGTGGATCAGGAGTCGCGTGAGAGTTTGTGCCATGGCGATTCCCCGACGCCGGCCCTTGCAGGGCGGAAACCATTTGTGACCGTCACCCAGGGTTTCCACCCTGGGCTAAGTGAGTCGGCCGCTCCGCGGCGAAGATCCCGCCCGTCCGCGACCCCGTCCGTCCGCGACCCCGTCCGTCCTTCTGTCGCACTTCTTCGCCGCGGAGCGGCCGACTTACTTGGCCCAGGGTGGAAACCCTGGGTGACGGTCACAAATGGTTTCCGCCCTGCAAGGGCCGGCTCAGGTTTCGACGGTGGTTCGCATACCGCACTTCCCAATCAATCCACGTACATCAGTTCGTTGCTCGCCAGAAGGATCTGGGCGTACTGCTGCCAGCGCGTCAGCTTGTCGGCGGGATTCGGCTTCGCCCCCGCGAACTTCACCCCCAGTGACAACTCCCTGTCACTCGGCGACCGCTGATACGCGATCCGATACGCCGCCTTCACCCGCTCCTCATCGGCGCTGCCGACCTTCTCGATCCGCGCGGCGAAGGCCTTCGCCTGGAGCGCCATGAACTCGGAGTTCAGCGCGAAGAGCTGCTGCTGCGGGGCCGTCGTCGTCGTGCGCTTGTCGGCCGTCACGTTCGCATCGGGGAAGTCGAAGAGCCGCAGCAGCCCGTCGAGTTCGTGCCGGCTGATCCGCGCGTAGACCGTGCGGCGCTTGCTGTTCGCATCGCGGAGATCGTAGGTCGGCCCGCCGGCGGTCGCGTCCAGGTGCCCGGCGACGCTCAGCAGTCCGTCGCGCCACTGTTCGATGTCGAGGCGGCGCCGCGGGGCGTGCCAGAGGTAGGTGTTGTCGCCGTCGATGGCCGCGTTCGCCGAGTCGTTCGCGCTGCTCAGTCCGTAGGTGCTGCTCAGCACAATCTGCCGGTGGAGCCACTTCAGGCTCCAGCCGTGCTCCATAAGGCCCACGGCGAGCGTGTCCAGAAGCTCGGGGTGCGACGGCGGCCCGCCGAGCTTGCCGAAGTTGCTCGGGGTGTTCACGAGTCCGCGGCCGAAGTGGGCCTGCCAGACCCGGTTGACGATCACGCGCGCCGTCAGCGGATTACTCTTGCTCGCGATCGATTCGGCGAGGTCGAGGCGGCTGTAGTCTTTCGGCGCTGCGGTCGAACCCGCGATCACTTGGAGGAAGCCCTTCGGAGCGAGGTCGCCGAAGGCGAGCGGGTTGCCGCGGACGAAGATCTTCATCGCGGTGCCGCTGCCGCTCACGACGGACGCCGTCGGCGGTTCGGCGGGGGCCGCTTTCCGCGCCGCATCGAGCTTCGTCCGCAGTTCCGCGATCTTCCCTTTGTCCGCGTCGTCGGTCAGCGTCTTCTCCGCTTCGGCGGGTGGCACGAAGAACGGTGCCGCCGCATCGGTCAGGAAGGCCTTCACGAGCACGGTCTGATCCGGCGTCGGCTTGCCGCCCTTCATCGCCTTCACCGCTTCGGCCATCTTCGCCGTGAGGCCGTCGAGATCGGGCTTCGCGCCGGCGAACTCCTTGAGCGGGGCGAGCGGCTTCGAATTCGCCGAGGCTTCGAGCGCCTTCACCCAGCGGTCGAGGAAGTAGCGGTTCAGCTTCTCCTTATTCGCGAGTTCCTCCGGCAGCGCCTTCGTCTTCTTCTTGTCCGCGAGGATCGCCTGGGCCGCGACGAGGTACTTCGCGGCATCGGGCGCCGCGGCGGTCCCGGCGTTCTTGCTGGCCTCCGCGAGCGCCGCCTTCATCTTGTCGTCGGCGTCCTTCACGCCCTTCTGACCGTCGGCGAAGGCCTTGGCGAGTTCCGGCGACACCAGCGGTGCGTTCGTGAGCTTGGCGCCGTTGAAGATCCCGGCGAGCGAGTAGTAGTCCTTCTGCGGGATCGGGTCGAACTTGTGATCGTGGCAGCGGGCGCAGGCCACCGTGATGCCGAGGAAGCCGCGGGTGAGGGTATCGACGCGGTCGTCGAGTTCGTCGGCGTCGGCCTTCGGCGCGCAGCCGGCGTCGCGGTAGAACTCGGCGCCGAGACCGAAGAAGCCGAGGCCCGCGAGCTTGGTGGTCGGATCCGTGCCGTCGGCGGGCATCAGGTCGCCGGCGATCTGAAGCTTCGCGAAGCGGTCGTAGGGCATGTCGGCGTTGAACGCGTCGATGACCCAATCGCGGTAGCGGAAGGCGTTCGTCTTCGGCTTGTTCGCGAAGTTGTGGGCCTGATCCTCGGAGTAGCGGGCGACATCGAGCCACATCCGCGCCCACCGCGCGCCGTACTCCTTCGAGGCGAGCAGGCGATCGACGACCTTGGCGAGCGCGCCCGGCGAAGCGTCCTTCTCGAACGCGGCGACCTCCTCCGGCGTCGGCGGCAGGCCGATGAGATCGAGCGTGACCCGGCGCAAGAGCGTCCGCTTGTCGGCCGGCGCGACCGGGTTCAGGCCTTTCGCGTCGAGCTTCGCCAGCACGAACTTATCGAGGTCGGTCGTGGCCCACGCGGCCTTCTTCGCATCGGCGTTCACCGGCGGCTTGGTCGCCTTCGGCAGTTGGAACGCCCAGAACTCGCGCCCCTTGACGAGGTCGATCCCGGCGACCGCGGTCACGGCCGCCTTGCGCGGATCCTCGGCCCCCGCCGCGATCCACTTCTCGAAATCGGCGATCACCTTCGCATCGAGCTTGCCCTTCGGCGGCATCTGGATGTCGCCCTCGTGGCGCAGCGTCTTCATCAGCAGGCTCTCGCCCGGCTTGCCCGGCACGAAGGCGGCGCCGTTGTCGCCCCCCTTGCGGAAGCCCTCGCGGGTGTCGAGCTTGAGGTTGCCCTTCAGCTTGCCCGCTTTGGCCGCGGCCTCGCTGTGGCAGCTCTGGCACTGCTCGACGAGGATCGGGCGGATCTTGTTCTCGAAGTGGGAATAGTCCGGCTCGGCCGCCGAAGCGACCGACGCACCGAGGACGAGACCTGCGCAGAGGGCCAATCGCATGGGGAAGCACCGATGGAGGGGAGACGAGCGAACCGGCGGGAGAGAACGGTAACATTATGCCGCATCCCGGGCGGCTTGTCACCGGGAAAAAGCGACGGGGTGCAACCTTTCGGACGGCGGCCCCTTTGTCGGGTCTTCCCCGATCGCTTACAATTCTTCCAATTCTCCAGGGCACTTCCCATGACTCCGCTGCACACCACCCGCCGGGCCTTCTTCGGACGCACCGCCCAGGGTGTCGGCTCCGTGGCCCTCGCATCACTTCTCGCTGACAAGGCCTCGTCAGTGGAACCGGCCGTGAACGGCGCCATCTCGCCGTTGCACCACGCGGCCAAGGCGAAGCGCGTCATCTGGCTCTACATGGCCGGGGGGATGAGCCACCTCGAAACCTTCGACCCGAAGCCGAAGCTCGCCGAACTCCACGGCAAGCCGATGCCCGAGTCGATCACGAAGGGGCAGCAGATCGCCCAACTGCAGGGGGCGAAGCTCATGTGCTTCGGCCCGCAGCACCCCTTCAAGAAGTACGGCAAGTCGGGCCTCGAAATCTCCACCGTCTTTCCCCTCTTGGGAGAGAAGTGCGCCGACGACATCTGCATCCTCCGCAGCCTGCACACCGACGCGATCAACCACGATCCCGCCCACACGCTCATGAACACCGGCTCCATGATCCCCGGTCGCCCCTCGGCCGGCTCGTGGCTCTGGTACGGCCTCGGCAACGAAGCCAAAGACCTCCCCGGCTTCACCGTGCTCGTGAGCACCGGGCGCTTCGGCCAGAGCCAGCCGATCGCCGCGCGGCAGTGGCACAGCGGCTTCCTCCCCGGCAAATTTCAGGGCGTACACCTGCGCGGCCAAGGCGACCCCGTGCTCTACGTCCGCAATCCGAAGGGCGTGTCGCCGTCGCAGCAGCGGGCCGTGATCGATGCCGTGGCGAAATTGAACAAGATCGAGAACGAAGCGGTCGATGACCCCGAGATCGCGACGAGGATCAGCCAGTACGAACTGGCGTTCCGGATGCAGACGGGCGTGCCCGACCTCGTCGATTTCAGCAAGGAGCCGAAGGCCGTCACCGACCTCTACGGCACGAAGGGGGGCGATGGTTCGTTCGCCTCGAACTGCTTGCTCGCCCGCCGATTGGCC
>JAYVTJ010000258.1:0-8694 GCA_043774415.1 Fimbriiglobus sp.
GAATTTCGAGCGGTTCAAATGCTGCCAGAATGTTTTACCGCAACCTATCACCTCATTCTTTTTCCGGAATTCTGCACGAAAGTGTCCGCGCGCCGCCACTAACTGAAGGGAATGATCCACGATTCGGAGATGCGACCATGCGGCTCACCCTGCGAACCCTGCTGGCCTACTTGGACGATACGCTCGATCCCGCCGAGGCGAAAGTCATCGGCCAGAAGCTCGCGGAAAGTCCGAGCGCCCTCGAACTCGTCGAGCGCATCCGCAAAGTCACGCGCCGGCGCGGTCTTTCGACGCCGCCGACGGCGGAGCAGGGGAGTGCGTCCGATCCGAACACCGTCGCCGCCTACCTCAGCGATGCCCTCCACGCCGAACAGCTCGCCGAGTTCGAAGAAGCGTGCCTGAATTCCGACGTCCACCTTGCGGAAGTCGCGGCCGTTCACCAAATCCTGACGCTCGTGATGACGGAGCAGATGACTGTGCCGCCGACGGCCGTGCAGCGGATGTACGGCCTCGTGAAGGGGCGGGAGTCGATCCCCAGTCGCAGATCGGGCAAGGCGATCCCCGTCGGCGGCTTTCCGAGCGATCCGAAGTCGGCGTTCGACGACAGCGATGCACCCTACCTCCTCGGCATGTCGGCGTACTCGCAATCGCAGCCGGTCGCGCTGCGGATCCTGAAGTGGACCGCGGTCGCCGCACTCTTCGTCGGCTTCGGCATCGCCGCGTACATGGCGTGGCCCGCGCCGCGACCCCGGCCGGCATCGACCGACACCGATGTCGCGGCCGCACCGACGACGAAACCGGCGAGCGAACCGACCAAGCCCGTCGCGACTCTGCCGACGACGCCCGTCGAACCGCTGCCGAAGCCGCCCGAGGTGCCCGTCGAACCGATGCCGAAGCCGCCCGAGGTGCCTGTGGAACCGATGCCCGATCTCGGTCCTCCGGCCGTGCCGCAGGCGGGGCGGATCGCGGTGGCGAAGCTCGAAGCGGGTGAGGACCACGTCCTCGTTTCCAGCGGCGCCGAGCAAAAAGATTGGGTGCGCGTCGCCGGCGGGTCGGATCTGCAATCCTCCGACCGGCTCGTCTGCCTGCCGGGATACCGCACGAAGCTCAAGTTCGACGGCGGTCTGACGGCCGAACTCTGGGGCAACCTGCCCGAACTGCTCGCGTTCCGCGTCCTCGAAACGGCGGTGACGCTCCACATCGCGCCGAAGGGCTACGACGCCGAGATGACGCTGCACACGGGCCGGATTTACTTCAACACGAACAAGCCGGAGGGGGCGAAGATCCGCGTCCGCTTCGCCAAAGAGATTTGGGACATCGCCCTCGCCGACGCGAAGTCGGAAGCGGTGCTGGAACTCGCGGCCGATCCCGCGCCGGGCCGACCGGCGTCGCAGCCGCAATCGACCGCGGTCCTCTCGACGATCTCGGGGACGACCCGCGTGACGATCCGCAAAAAGGAATTGCCACCGATCCCGCCGAAGCAGATCGTGCTCTGGATGGGCCGGGGTGCGGAGGTCGGTGGCCCCCGCGCTCCCGATCCGAAACGGGGGGAGCCGGATACCGCCTACTTCGACCGCTTCGCCGTCTTCCCGAACGAGGGGCTGGCGAAACCGGCGCGCTCGGCGCTCGACAAATTCGCCAAAAAGCTCCCGCCCGGCAAATCGGTGCTCGACCGGCTCACGGAGACGCAGCAGGTCGAGAAGGCGGCGCTGAGCGACGAGACCGTCGCCGGCAGCCGGTTCAGCCTCTATTCCTTCGCCGCGCTCGGCGAACTCGCGCGCGTCGTCGATGCCGTGAACGATTCGGAGCGGCCCTACTGCCGGATGGTGGCCATCCGGGCGCTGCGCTCGGCGCTCGGCACGCAACCGGGTTTGGAAGCGGGCCTCGTCAAGCTCGCGGCCGAGAAGCTGCGGATGGATGCGGCCACCGCCGACAAATGGGTCTTCCGACTGCGGGGCCTCACGGCCGCGGAGCGGATCGATCCGGCGATCCTCGACGAGCTCGTCGAAGGACTCACGGCGCCGGATCTCGCGGAGCGCGAACTCGATTTCTTTCTCATCTCGAATGTAGTCGATCCCGCGAGCCTGACGAACCGCGACCTCATGGCGTACGACGCGGGTGCGACCGCCGACCGGCGCGAAGCCGCCGCGCGCCTCTGGAAGCGCCGCATCGAGGATGTGAAGGAGAAGTTGAAGAATATGCCTGAGAAATGAGTTCGGCGGAACTCGAATGAGTTCGGAGGAGGGTGGGGGTGTTTCGCCCGAACTCATTTTGCAGCCGGATTGAGGCTACACCAGCGGCGCGGTCGCAGTCGGGCGGAAATCGGACACATCGAGTTCGACGCTCGACCGGCCCTGCCACTCGTTGACTTTGGGCGAGAAGGCCAGCGACACATCGCCGCCGCCGGAGGTCAATTCGTCGAGTCGGTCGCCGCTGCCGAACGCCACCGCGCGGAGGACCGTCTGCCCTTGGCGCACCCGGAATTGCAGGTGCCGCTCGCCTTGGCCCATCTTTCGCGGGAGCCCTTCGAGCTTCAGTCCGCTCGCCAGAAACTTCGGCCGCGGGTTCTCGGCGCCGTAGGGTTCCAGCCGGTCGATCTCCTTCATCAGCCCATAGGTGATGGACCCGAGCGGCACTTCGGCGTCGAGCCGCAGCCGCGGCCGCGGTAGCCCGTCGGGATACAGCATGGCGACGTGTTCGCAGAACCGGATGCGGAGTTCGTCCATCCGGTCGGACTGCACACGGAAGCCCGCTGCGGCCGCGTGTCCGCCGTGGCCGAGGAGCAGATCGTCGCAGGCCATCAGCGCTTCGTGGAGGGCGAACCCCGCGATCGAGCGGCCCGACCCGGATGACGCGCCGTCGCCGTCTTTGAGCGCCGCGATCAGCGTCGGCCGCGCGTAGTAGTCCGCCAAGCGCCCCGCGACGATGCCGACGACCCCGGCGTGCCAATCGACCGAGCCGAGGACGATCGCCGGAGCCGAATCGTAGCCGCCGGCTTCGACCAACTCCTTCGCCTCGCGGACAATCTTCCGTTCGATGCTCTGCCGCTCGGCATTCTGGCTCTCGAGATACGTCGCGATCTCCTCGGCCCGCTTGGCCTTCTTCGTCGTCAGCAATTCGACGACGAGTCCCGCGTAGCCGAGCCGTCCGGCGGCGTTGAGTCGGGGGGCGAGTCGGAAGCTCACATCCTCGGCGCGCACGGCTTTGTCCTCGGTGAAGCCCGCCGCCGTGAGGAGTGCCCGCACGCCGAGCGACGGCCGCGCCACCAGTCGCTGAAGGCCGTGCTTCACGATGATGCGGTTCTCGTCGCGAAGCGGTACGACATCGGCGACGAGGCCGAGCGCGGTGAGGCCGAGCAGGTCGAGGAGCATTTCGCGCAGTTCCGGTCGCACGCGCTCGCTGTCGCTGGCGCACTGCGCGACGGCCCAAGCGAGCTTGAACGCGACCCCCGCTCCGGAGAGTTCGCCGAAGGGGTACTGCGATCCCGGCAGGCGCGGGTGGACAAGCACATCGGCGGCGGGCAGCACCGCTTTCATCTCGTGGTGGTCGGTGATGATGAGGTCGAGACGCACCGAGCGGGCGACCTCGGCTTCGCGGACGCTCGTGATGCCGCAATCGACCGTGATGAGGAGTTGCTTCCCCTGCGCGGCCAAGCTGCGCACAGCCCCTTCGTTCAGCCCGTATCCCTCGTCGAGCCGATGCGGAACGTAGTAGCCGACATCGGCCCCGAGCTTTTCGAGGATGACCATGAGGATGGCGGTGCCGGTCGTGCCGTCCACGTCGTAATCGCCGTAGATGACGATCTTCCGGCGCTCGCGGATCGCGTCCCAAATTCGCCGCGAGGAGTCCTCGATGCCGGGCAAAAGTCGGGGGGGATGGAGTTCGGTCATCGGTGAGGCGAGGAAGCGGCGGGCCGCGTCCGGTTGTGTGACACCCCGATTCCAGAGGAGCTGCGCCATCACGAGGGGTAGCTGCGCGGCGGAGGCGAGGCGCTGCACGCCGGACTGATCTTGCGGGAGGAGGTGCCATTCGCGGGGGGTCTGTGGCAAGCGATCCTCGTCATGTCGGCGAGAACGGGAACGACGGTTTCGAGCCGCGCGATCCGACCATCCGGCGCGGGCATCGCACGCGGCGGAACCGCACGGGAAATGCTAAGGACGGGGGCACAATTTTGCAATCGTGCTCCGCACGCGGGCGGTTTGGGGTCGATGATGACTTTCGAGTCTTCTGCACGAGAAGCACCGGTTCGGCCGGCCGCAGTCGCGGCCCGCCCCACCATGACCCACCCCAAGGTTTCGGAGGTTCCACCAGTGAATGCTACGTTCTTCCTGCTCGGCGCAGCGTGTCTCGGTGCGGACCCCGCACCGGCCCCGGTCGCCGCACCCGCTCCGGTCATGGCCAGCGCCGTCGGCTGCGGCGGCTGCGACGCCGCCCCGAGCTGCGACACCGGCTGCGGTGCCAAGACGGGCTTCTTCAGCAAGCTGAAGGCCCGCATGCACTGCCACAAGTCGAGCTGCTGCGCCCCCGCCCCGAGCTGCGCCCCCGCCTGTGCCCCGGCCCCCTGCGCTCCGAAGCCGGTCGCCTGCGCCCCGGCCCCCGTGGCCTGCGCTCCCGCACCGGTCGCCTGTGCTCCGGCACCGTGCACCGCGACTTGTGCCCCGGCCTGCAAGCCCAAGTGCTCGCTCTTCTCGGGCTGTAGCAAGAGCGATTCCTGCAAGCCGTCGCTGCTCGACCGCATCAAGGCCAAGTTCCACCGCGGCAGCAGCTCGTGCGCCAGCATTGCGTGTGACAGCGGTTGCTCGACGGGCCCGGCCATGGTCGCCCCGACCCCGGTCGCTCCGCCCAAGGACATGCCGATTCCTCCGAAGGAAGACCCGAAGAAAACGACCCTCGCCCCGATCTCGCCTCTGGAATTCGCCGGCACCGCCGGGAAGTACTGATCGATCGCGGTCCCGCATGCGGCCCGGCCGACTCGCCCCGCGAGTTGTCCGGGCCGCCGGCATTTCCGGGCGGAGTTCCCCGAATTCGGCGCATTCGAACTGGCGGTGGCGCCCGTCGGCAGTAGCATTGCAGCGGGGTCGCACGGAGGTTGAGCCGCGGGGGACGCAATGACCAAAAGCTCCGGGGAAGTTCTCGATCTGGCCAACAAAATCGCGCGGCTGGTCGAAGAGCGGGGATGGAATCAGGAAGACTTCGCACGCATCTCGCAGTTGAATCGCCACACCGTCCGCACCATTCTGAACTCGTCCGGCAACCGCCGGCTCCGCAACGCCACGGTCAGCCAGTGCGCCGATGCCCTCGGGGTGACCGTCAACGAACTGCGGACGCTGCCGCTCGAGCGCCTGCTCCCGCGGATGCACGGCAAAGGCCCGTCCGACGAAGCGCTGCTGAAAATGCTCGCGTCGAACGCCACGCTGCCGGAACTCGCGGCGTGGCTCGAACGCAACGGAGACCGCGCCGCCGAATTCGGCGCCGACGAGGCGGATGAACTCCTCGGCATGCAGGAATCGGGCGGGGCGCTCGAGCGCCTCGGCGTCGAACAGTGCGTCGAGATGATCGAACGCCGGCGGAAGCTGCTCTGCAAAGTCAAGGCGATCGCCGCGACGGAGTATTTGGAACTGGTCGAACAAGTCGTGGGGCTGATTCAAGATAAGCTCCAAGCGGTGAAACCCGAGGTCGGTCGACGGCTGCGGGGGTGAACGCAGGTAGTCTCTGCGGCAAACCGTCAACACTCCGTTGCCCCGCAGGTTATACTGGAATAGGGTTTCCCGTTCACGTCTGAAATGCGGGTTTTGCCATGGCCCAAGCCGTCGTCGATCCGGCCGAGCTTCGCCGCTTCGCCGGGAGCCTCAAGCGCTTCAACACCGACTTACAGGTGAATCTCGCGGGGCTTCACGCACAGTTGCTCGCCCTCGGCGACACGTGGCGAGATCAGGAACACGACAAGTTCCGCCAAGAGTTCGAAGACACGATGAAGGTGCTCGAGCACTTCCTCGAAAATTCCGGGCTGTACCTACCTTATCTGCTCCGCAAAGCCGAGCGGATCGAAGAATACCTCACCCAGCGGTAGCTTTGTGTCCTCGTAGCGGGACTCGCCAGAGTTCCGGGAACCGGTCGCGAACACGAAGTCGTCGGAAGTCTGGCGACTTCCGCTACGGATTCTTCCCCATGAGTGCCGGAGCCGACGTCCGCGAGATCGACGCTCTCCGCGAGTGGCTCGCGGCGGCGGTCGTTTACAAATCCGAATCGGAAGAATCGCTCGCCAGCATCCGGCTCGAGATCCGCCGCGGGATGGACTGGGTGAGTCAGCAACTCGATCTCTGGGAACGGTCGCTGCGCGAGCGCGACGATGCCGTGGTGCGGGCGAAGGCCGAACTCGCCGCCCGCCGCTTTCCCGGCCCGACCGGACGCATGCCCGACACGACCGTGCAGGAGCGCAACCTGCGCCGGGCCGAGGCCCGCTTCGAGCATGCTCAGGATCAGGTGCGGAAGTGCAAGAAGTGGCTCGCGAACCTCCCGAAAATCGTCGACGAGACCTTTTCCGTGGCGGGGCACCGCTTCGCGATGTTACTGGAAGAGGATGTGGCGAAGGGCCTCGCGGTGTTGCACGCTCAGATCGGAGCACTCGAGCGCTACGCCGAGACCCGCGCCGACTTCGCCCCGTCCCCATCGACCTCCGGCCCTTCGGGTGAGCCATGAAATTTGGAGCCTCCCGCAGCCAGCTCTACGACGCCCAGAAGACGGCCCGCGCCCGCTGGGAACTCGCGACCGAAACCTGGAGCGACGACGCGAAATTGCAGCACGAAGAGAAAGTCTGGCTGCCGTGGGACGAGGGTTCGAGCCGGGTGCTGCGGGCCGTCGATCAGCTCTCCGTGCTCTTCGTGCAGATCCGGCAAGAGTGCGAATACACCGACGAATGACCTCCCCTTTCCCGGGTGCGATCCATGGCCGAGCAGAACTGGTTCGACCTCCAGCGCGACAGTTTGCAACTCCTGCAGACGCTCGTGCGCGAACGGGCCGACGGCGAGAAGGAACTGACCGAAACCTACGCCGCGGCCATCGATGCCGCGGAGCGCGACATCGCCAAATCGCGGCGCGTCCTCGGCGGTGCGAAGGCCCGCGCCCTCGGCGAGTTCGCCTCCGTGCGCCTCGCATCCGAGGCTCAATTGCAGGGGGAGAACACGGATGCGGAGACGGCCGCGCGCACGGGCTACCAGGAGACGAAGACGCGCACGGAGCAGAAGCATCGCGCCGCCGAAGCCGCGATCAAGAACGAGACGAAGGATCGGATTTGGACCGTCGATTCGCTCCACGAAGCGGGCGAGAAGGAAGCGGCGGAACTGCGCGACTTCCGATTGCGGACCGCGAAACTCGCCGGAGATCAGATCGAAACGCAGTGGGTCGCCGCCGAACTGATCCTGATTCGAGTCGGTCTATCCCGTGAGGATGTGCAGTTCGGCACCGCCGGCTTGCCTTCGGCGACGAAGACCGATCCCGAAGGCAAGCTCGAAAAGTGTCTCGAAGATTCCGCCGCCGCGCTCGTCAAATTGCAGCGGGCATCGCTCTTCAAATTCGCCGGCATTCTGGGTACGGCGCTCTGCATCCTCCTGGCGGGGGCGATCTCTTTCGGCATCGCATTGGCGTGCGGGCTTTCGATCCTCATCGCGGGCGCCATCGGAGTCGGTGGCGGCATCGCCCTCGGCATGGTTCTCCGCCAACTCCTCAACTATCTGGCCCGCCGGCAGCTCCGAGACCGCGGGACGGCCCTCGGGGTCTACTTGTCCGAGGCCAAGCGCGCCGGCGCAGCGCTCGTGAAGCACGCGGAAGGCGCGTACAAGTCCAGCAAAGGGGCGCTGAAGCGCGCCCACGCTTCGGACCGCGCGGCGATCGACGAAGAGCACCACTCGAAGCTCGCGAGCGCCGTCAAAAAAGCCGCATTGACCCTCCAGCTCAACCAGCAAAATTACGAGACGGCGCACTCCGTGCTGCTCGCGCGGCGCCGCGCTTCCGAGTCGCTCGCCGCCGCCCGGCACGATTCCCACGCCGCCGGATTGGAAGCGGATTCCGACGGTCAATTGCAGCGTGCCGAGGAGAAGTACGAGATCGCCGTCCGCGCGGCCGCGGAGCGCCGCGATGCGACTTGGCAAAAATTGGCCGACCGCTGGCAGAACGGGCTCAAGAGCGTGAACGCCACGGCGCGCGACTCGGCCGCGCTCGCCGCGCCGCAGTTCGCGGCTTGGCCCGCGATCCTCTCCGGCGAAAATGGACTCGCCACCGTCGTCCCCGGCGGGATCCGCTTCGGGGAGTACAAGCTCGACGAGACCGCGCTCCCCTTCGGCGAGCCGACCGACACCCGGCTGACACCGGAGGAGCGCGTCGATACGACGGTCCCTGCATTCTTGCCGTTCCCCGATCGCTGCTCGGTGGTATTGAAAGCCCGCGACGAGGGCCGCGCCGCGACGGTGAACGCGCTCCAGTCGATCATGCTCCGCTTTCTCACCGGCCTGCCGCCCGGCAAAGTCCGCTTCACGATTTTCGATCCCGTCGGCCTCGGCGAGAACTTCGCCGCGTTCATGCACCTCGCCGACTTCGACGAACTCCTGGTCACGAATCGCATCTGGACCGAGCCGAGTCAGATCGAAGCCCGGCTGACCGACCTGACCGAGCACATGGAAAACGTGATCCAGAAGTATT
>JAYVTJ010000259.1:0-1866 GCA_043774415.1 Fimbriiglobus sp.
CACGCCGCCCAAAATCAACCGGTAGACCACGAACACCAGCATGCTGTAGCGCTTCAGAAACCCGAGCAGGAAGGCGATCGACAAGTACCCCACCACCGCCGAGACGAGCGTCGCCAGAATCAGCGGGGTCGCCTGCTCCTGCGAGGCGAGGAGTTCGTGCCGCTCGTCGTAGAGTTCCTTCACCCCGGCTCCGAGCACGGCCGGCAGCGACAGCAGGAAGCTGAACCGCGCCGCCGCGGGCCGGCTCAGCCCTGCGAACAGCCCCGCCGTGATCGTCGTCCCGGATCGACTTGCGCCGGGCATCAGCGCCAGACACTGCCAGCAGCCGACCCAGAGCGCCTCTCGGTAGGTGATCGCGCGCTCGTCCAGATCGGTTTTCCCCAAGTCCACTTTGCGCATCACCGTCCAGACTTCCGACGCCAGCATGAGCAGCGCGAAGAGGATGGCGACCGCGCCCATCGTCGGGATGTCGTAGAAGTACTGCTTGATGAGCGACTTGAACTTCAACCCGACGAGGACAACCGGGACCGTGCCGAGCACGATGAGCCACGCGAGTTTGCTTTCGGGCGACGAGCCGAGTTTGAAGGCCGCGAAATCGCGCAGCACGGCGCGCGTGAGCCGGGCGATGTCCCTGGCGAAGTAGACGAGCACGGCGATGAGCGTGCCGAGCTGGATGACCGTTGTGAAGGCGTCGTTCGGGTCCTCGTGGCCCATCAGCTTCCGGGCCACGAGCAGGTGGGCCGTGCTGCTGATCGGCAGGAATTCCGTGAGCCCCTGGATGACCCCGAGCAGGATCGCTTCCCCCGGCGACATGGGCTGAGGCATCGGCTTCCCTAAGATTGCGGGGCGGGTTTCGCCCTTCCGCAGGATCGCACCATGCCCCCGCGCCCCGCTCTCGTTGTAGCAGTCTCCCTCGCGCTCGTCGGCGTCTGCGCGGCCCCGGCCTCCGCGCACTCGATGCGCATGACGGTGATCGTGACCTCGGCCAACATCGCCGTGAAGACGAGCTACGACGGCGACGACCACGACGGCGGCGATGTCACGGTGACCGTGATGCGCCCCGACAAGAGCGCGATCGCCGCGGGCAAGATCGACAAAGACGGCCTCTGGTCGATGCCCGCGCCGCCGGTCGGGAAGTACACCGTGATCGCGCAGGATGACTTCGGCCACCGCGCCCAGCAGGAGATCGAGATCCGCGATCCCGACGAGGCGAAGCCCACGGAGTACAAGGCGAACGAACCGCCGCTCGGAACGGGATTCGGGATCGCCGTCGGCATCGGTCTCATCGGCCTGGCCACGCTGGTCGGCTACTGGTTCGCCTCGCGGAAGAAGGGGTGACGGTGCCATGATCGACCGCGACACGCCCCTCGAAACGCCGACCCCCGCCGCGGACAGCCGCTTGTCGCGGGCCGCGGCCCAGCGCCTCAGCCTCTACCTCCGCGAACTCGATTCGGTCTCGCGCACCGGCGGCACGCTCTCGAGCCGCGACCTCGCCAAGACCGTCGGCGTCAGCGCCGCGCAGGTCCGGCGCGACCTCGCGGCCCTCGGGCACCTCGGCCTCCGCGGCATCGGCTACGAAGCGGCCGGGCTGGCCATTGCCATCCGCCGCACCCTGGGCATCGACCGCCCGTGGAAGGCCGTGCTCGTCGGCGTCGGCAACCTCGCCCGCGCGCTGCTCCGCTACCGGGGTTTCTCCGAACACGGCTTCGAGATCGTCGGCCTCTTCGACTCCGACCCCGCGAAAGTCGGCGGCGCCGTCGCTGGCCTGCGCATCGAACCGCTGAGCCAACTCGGCCGGGCGGTGGAGCAACTGCACGCCGAACTCGGCATCCTCACGGTGCCGTCGGAAGCGGCCCAAGCCGTGGC
>JAYVTJ010000260.1:0-3247 GCA_043774415.1 Fimbriiglobus sp.
GCAAGCCCTGAAAATCAAATACGTCTACCAGGGCATTGCGAGAGAGCAAGTGCGCGTCGATCGGATCGGAGAAAAGACCGATGCTAAAGCCCAAGTCGCCGCGCAAGTGGCGCGAAAGAAGGTCGATCGCGAGCCGGACGCTGCTCTGCGCAAGTATTGCCGGGATTGCTAGCGCGTGCGCGCAAGAGCCGGAGCCCACGGGCATGGCCCGGCATTTATGCAAATCCTGGTCGCCGATCAGCATCAGCAAGGCCGACAAGCCGCAGGTGAAGCCGGGCAAGTCGCTCATGCCCGACGGGCTGACCGATGCGCTCACGAGACAAGAATTCGTCGATCTCGTGCGCTTCCTCGGCGAACTCGGCAAGGGGCCGTACCTCGCGCAACCGGGCAAGGTCGTGCGCACTTGGCAGACGGTGGCGCCGACGAAGGAACTCTTCACGGCCGTCACGCGCGATCGCCTCGGGGCCATCGCGACCGATGGTTCGCTGACCTGGGCGCCCACTTATTCGCAGGTCGGTGGCAGCTTGCCGAGCGAGGATTTGCTGAAGTGGAAGATCGGCCAAGGGGCGTTCCAAGCAGCCGCGCGGTTCCAACTCGATTGCACCACGGCCGGTAAGGCGTCGCTGAAGATCGCCGACACCGCCGGCCTGCAAGCGTGGCTCGACGGTGCTCCGTTGGAATTGAAACCCGAGACGGTGCTCGATCTCGCGGCCGGGCTGCACACGATCACGCTGAGCGTAAAGCTCGACGAGCGCAAGGAGCCGCTGCGGGTGGAATTGGACGAGGTCAAAGGCTCCGCGGCACGCGTGCGGATCATCGGCGGAAAGTAACGCAGGCCCACGGTTTCAACTTGCGACTGATGCCATCACTCGCAAGTTGAAACCCGCTGCCACGGCAGCGCCACTCCCATCCCATTTTCCCATCCCCCGCCGCTTCGCCATTCGCATCAACCGGTAAAGCCACTCGGGCTAGACCGGATCGGTACATCCGTTACACTCCTTTTCCTCAACCGGAGGCGCTTCGGCATCTACGTTTGTCCCGCACCGCACAACGCGGACGACCGCACCAGTTCGACGGAGTCGGCCAGCATGCGGATTCACCCGAAGTCGCCCCTCCGCACCGTCCTGCAATTCGAAACCCTCGAAGACCGCACCGTCCCGAGCGCCGTTTCGACCTTCGCCTCTGACCGCCTGCTCGTCACCTTCGCCGAGTCGGCACCGTCCGCCAAGACTGTCGCGGAGATCGGTTCCCCCGCGCTGGCGAAGTCGATCACCCCGCTCGGGCTGGGCATCTTCCGCGTCGATCTCGCGGCGGGCGTCGATTTCGAGAAAGCGATCACGGTCTTCTCCGCGCAGCCGGGCGTGCAATCGGTGGCGCGCGATTCGGTCGTCTCGGTGGCGCAAACGCCGAACGATCCGCGCCTCGGCGAGCAGTGGAACCTGTCGAAGATCGGCGCGGCCCAGGGCTGGAACGCGACGGCGGGCACGGGGCAGACCATCGTCGCCGTCATCGACACCGGCGTGGACTATGCCCACCCGGACTTGGCCGCGAACATCTGGACGAACACCCTCGACCCCGCGACCGGCGGCCTGCACGGCTACGATTTCAGCGCCAACGATACGAATCCGATGGACGAGACCGGCCACGGCACGCACGTCGCCGGGATCATCGGGGCGACGGGGAACAACGGTGTCGGCGTCTCGGGCGTCGATCAGCGCGCCAAGATCATGGCCCTCCGATTCATGGACGCCAACGGCAACGGCTACACGAGCGATGCCGTGCGGGCCATGGACTACGCGATGCGGCACGGGGCGAAGATCATCAACGAGAGCTGGGGCGGCGGATCGCCCGATCCGACGCTCGCCGCGGCCATCGAACGCGCCCGCGCCGCCGGAGTGATCGTCGTCATCGCGGCCGGGAACGATTCGGCGAACGACGACACGACCGCGAGCTACCCGGCGTATTACGCCCGCCAGTCGGACAACGTCGTCGTGGTGGCCAGCACGAATCCGAGCGATCAGCTTTCGAGCTTCTCGAACTACGGCGTGCAGACGGTGAAGATCGCCGCGCCGGGCGAGAGCATCCTGAGCACGGCCCTCGGCGGCGGGTACGTCACGAAGAGCGGCACGTCGATGGCGACGCCGGTCATCAGCGGGGCGCTCGCCCTCCTCTGGGATCTGCACCCGACGTGGACCTACACGCAGATTCTCGCGAAGCTGACGACCTCCGTCGATGCCGTGAGCGGGCTGAGCGGGAAGGTCTCGACCGGCGGCCGCATCAGCTTGGCAAAACTGCTCGATGCCCCGGCCGCCGTGCCGCCGGTGACGACGACGCCCCCCGCGACTCCGACGCCTCCGACCGCGGCGACACCGGCGCTGCGGTGGGACGGCGGCGGGCCGAAGGTGGCCTCGGCGATCTTCGGCGGAGCGACTTCGGCATCGTTAAACACCGTCCGCGTGACCTTCGACAAGAAGATGAATGCGGCGACGTTCACGCCCTCGGATGTCGCGCTGACGGGGCTGAACGGGAGGGTCACTGTCACCGCGGTGACAGCGGTGGCGAACAGCAATAATTCCATCTTCGAGATCGCCTTCGCGAATCAGACCGCCGCGGGCACCTACGCGGTGACCATCGGGCCGGACATCTGGGATGTGCAGGCGAACCGGATGGATCAGAACGGCAACGGCATCGGCAATGAAGCGGCTGACCGATTCACGGCGGGTGCCACACTCGGAACCGCGACGCCTCCCCCCGCGACTCCGCTCCCGCCCGCACCGGCGAGCCGGAAAACATACGCCTCGACCGCGCGGAATGTACCGATCCTCGACAGCCGCACGACCCGGATCGAATTCGGCGTGAGCGACACCTTCTCGGTGAGCGACCTCACGGTGAACCTCGACCTCACCCACGGCCGGATGACCGACCTCTACATCCGCCTCCGCTCGCCGGACGGGAAGCTCGTCACGCTCTTCAACCGCAGGAGTTTGAACCTTTCGGGCATCACCTTCGACGATTCCGCCGCGACTTCACTATCGTCCAACTCGCTCGGCGCCGGCGCCAAAGTGCGGCCCGAGGAAGTGCTGTCCGGGTTCTCGGGCAAGGCTGCGAAGGGGACGTGGACGCTCGAAATCTTCGACCTCTTCGCCGGGCAGACGGGCACCGTGAAAAGCGCGAGCCTGTCGTTCGGCACCGCGACTGCGAAGGCCGCGGCATCCGGCTTCACGCAGTTCGCCGGCGTCGATCACCC
>JAYVTJ010000261.1:0-7764 GCA_043774415.1 Fimbriiglobus sp.
GCTCCGCACGATCCTCCCGCGCCACGAGCAGGGCGGCGGCTTCATGGCCCACGGCTACGCCCGCACCACGGGCAAAGTCGGCGTCTGCATGAGCACCTCCGGCCCCGGCGCCACCAACTTTGTGACGATCCTCGCCGACGCCAAGATGGACAGCGTGCCGATCATCGCCATCACCGGGCAGGTGTCCACGAACGTGCTGGGCAACGACGCGTTCCAAGAAACGCCGATGGTCGAAATCTGCCGCGGCATCACGAAGCACCACTACCTCGTGACCCGGACGGAAGACCTGACCCGCGTGATGAAGGAAGCCTTCCACATCGCCACCACGGGTCGGCCGGGACCGGTGATCATCGACGTCTGCAAAGACGTGCAGGTGCGGAAGGTGCTGCCCGATTGGGACGTGGCCATGAACCTGCCGGGGTACAAGCCCTTCCGCCGGGCGCCGCGCAAGGAACTCGAACCGATCCTCGCGGCCCTCCGCGCCAGCAAGCGGCCGATGCTCTACGTCGGCGGCGGCGCCATCCACAGCGGTGCATCCGAAGAGCTGAAGAAGTTCGCCGACCGCCTCGGCATCCCGGTCGCCATGACGCTCCACGGCCTCGGCGCCTTCCCGGCCGATCACTACCTCAGCCTGAATATGCTCGGCATGCACGGCACCGTGTACAGCAACTACGCCGTGAACGACGCCGACCTGCTCTTCGCCTTCGGTGTGCGCTTCGACGACCGCGTGACCGGCAAGCTCTCCGAGTTCTGCAAGCACGGCAAGATCGTCCACATCGACATCGACAACAGCGAGATCCACAAGAACAAGCACGCCCAGATCCCCGTGCACGGCGACCTGAAAACGGCCCTCGCCGACCTCAACGCGATGCTGACCGAAGACGCTTACGCCGATCTCGTGAGCGGCGGCCGCTACTCCGATTGGCTCCGCCAGATCGACGAATGGCGCGAAAACGAACCGATGAAGGTGCCCGAGCGCCACGACGATCTCATCATCCCGCAGTACGCCATCCGCCGGCTGTACGAGCTTCTGAAGGAGCGCGGCCAACTCGACGAGACGATCATCAGCACCGGCGTCGGCCAGCACCAGATGTGGAGCGCGCAGTTCTTCCAGTTCAACCGCCCGCGCCACTGGGTCACGAGCGGCGGCCTCGGCACCATGGGCTTCGGTCTCCCCGCCGCGATGGGGGCGAAGGTCGCGCACCCCGGCAAGCTCTGCATCGACATCGACGGCGACGGCTCGTTCCTAATGAACATCCAAGAACTCGCCTGCTGCCACACCGAGAAGATCCCCGCGAAGGTGATGCTGCTGAACAACCAGCACCTCGGCATGGTGATGCAGTGGGAAGACCGCTTCTTCTCGAGCAACCGCGCCCAGACGTACCTCGGCGCCGGTCCCGACGAAGCGCCGTATCCGAACTTCGCGCAGATCGCGAAGGGCTTCGGCATCCCGGCCCGCACCGTGAGCAGCCGGAAGGAACTCGACGCCGCGCTCATCGAGATGATCGAGAGCGATGCGGCCTTCGTACTCGACGTGCTGGTGCCGCACCAGGAGCATGTGCTGCCGATGATCCCGAGCGGCATGACCGTGAAGGATATGATCAAGGCGTAGTCAGCGGTCGGAAGTTGGAAAGCTTCCGAGATTGTCTGGCGTCAGGAATCCGCAATGAACAAAACCTATTTCATTCGCCATACGTCGGACATGGATATCGACGCCGCAACCCTCGCACAGTTGTGGGCTGAGCGTCGTATGGCGATTCACTTCTCTGGCGATGTCGATGGAAAATTGAACGAAACCGATAACGCGAGTTTGAATCCCAACGATTACACGAAATCTGGCAAAAAAGCCTTCAACGTTCTCATAGAATTGGCCGAACATGGTGGCTACGTCTGCGCCCAATACCATGGTCACACAAAAGTGCTCCTGGGAAAAGTTCCAGCAGGAACTACAGTCGAATTGTTCGAAGGGCGATGGGGTACTATGAATGGGTTGCAAGGCCGAACTGCAATTCTGAAAACAGTGAAACTGGAATCGGTAGTCGAAGCTGAAGAATCGGACAATGTTGCACTTTTGGTTGGTCGGCCACAGCAAGGCACGTTGATGCGTTGGAAGATTATCAAAGATCGTGTCGCGGACATTGTCGAAGGGCGTCCGTCTAAATCTGATCTTTCAAACTTAAGCCCGTCGGAACTCGAAGTTCTTTGCGGGGAGTTTTTGCGATTGCCGATAGCTGAGAAATTGGGCTTGCCGATGCTCGCCTGTTTGAAGTTGAGCATTGGGAAAACACTCAAGGACATCGATTTATACGGCGTGGATGTGAATGGCAAAATCTTGGTTGCACAAGTTACTTATCATACAACTAAGAAGAAAATCAAGTTGGAACGACTCCAAAAGTTCGCAGACGGCGGCATGAGCGTAATATTATTCTGCCAAACTGAGCAGTTTCAAACTAGAGATGGAATTCATTACGCCCCCATCGATAAAGTATTTGAGGCTTTTCGCAATACCGAAGTAGGTCGTTTGTGGTTCTCCTCACGTAAATAATTAAGCCTATCTTACCAGCCGGTGGACGATAACTGACTGTTCACGATGTGTATTCCGATTGGTAGGTAGATATGGACATTACCGGAATCATCACGGTCGAACCGGGCAAGCGAAGCGGGCAACCGTGCATCCGCGGTATGCGGATCACGGTGCGCGATGTGCTGGAATACCTCGCTGGCGGTATGACCGTCGATGAGGTTCTCGCCGACTTCCCGGAGTTGACGCCCGAAGACATTCGAGCCTGCTTGGCCTACGCTGCCGATCAACTGCCGAGGGCCGCGTGAGCTTGCTGTTCGACCAAAACTTATCCCGCCGGCTCTCGGCAGTGCTCGCACCTCTCTACGCGGGTTCGCAGCAAGTGATCGCGGCCGGTTTGATCGGTGCCGATGATCGCGTGGTTTGGGCATACGCCGCTTCGCATGGTCTGGCGGTCGTCACAAAAGATGTGGACTTTCGAGATATGGCGATGTCTTTGGGGCCACCTCCGAAAGTGATCTGGCTCCGGATCGGAAACGGTCCGACGCGAGCGGTGGAAGCCCTGTTGAGGTCGCGTGTTCACGAAGTGCTGGCATTTTTGGCCGGGCCATCGGGGTTACTCATATTGCTATGATGAGCGATGGGACGCGTATCCTTTCTGTGAAGTGAGCCATCGAATTTGGAATCGCCGATGCCGCCCGGATTCAGTTGGGTCGATCAACCCCGGCTCGCGGCGCTGGCCCTCCCGGACGCCGACGATCTCCTGTGGCTCCGCCGCAGCGGGATCGATGTGCTCATCTCCCTCACCGAAGACCCCCTCCCCAAGCGCTGGATCGACGACGCCGGCCTCATGGCCGTGCACCTGCCCGTGATCGACCTCGAAGCCCCGACCTTCGAGCAACTGACTCAGGCCGTGGAATCCATCGCCCGTGCCGGCCGGTCGGGCATGGCCGTGGCCGTGCACTGCACGGCGGGCAAGGGCCGCACCGGCACGGTCCTCGCGGCCTATTTCGTCGATCAGGGGTTGAGCGCGGATGAGGCGATCCGCCGCGTGCGGGGACTGCGCAGGGGATCGGTGGAGACGGCCGAGCAGGAGCGGGCCATCGCGGAGTTCGCGCGGCTTCGCAAAATCTGAGCGGAAAAACAGCTCTCCCGCACGCGCCGAGCCTCTGGCGGGCAGTATCCCCTGACGGCTCCGATCCCGAGGCGACCCCGACCATGCGCCGCGCGCTGTTCGCGACATTCCTGAGGGCCGGCGGGCCTATCGATTCGACCCGGCCGGACGGCCGGCTCCTCGCGGACTTCTTCGCCCACCGGGACGAAGAGGCCTTCGCGACCCTCGTCCGGCGGCACGAGCGCACCGTCTGGGGCGTCTGCCTGCGGGTGCTCGCGAATCCGGCCGACGCAGAAGACGCCTTCCAAGCGACCTTCCTCGTGCTCGTCTGCCGGGGCCGAACCCTGGCCGGGCGCGACGGCCTCGGCGGTTGGCTCTACGGGGTCGCGCACCGGGTCGCGCTGAAGGCGCGCACCGCGGCGCACCGGCGGCGGCTCCGGGAACAGCGGGCCGCGAAACCGGACGGCGCGACGGCGGAGCCGGAGGATCGTTCCGATTTGATGGCGGTCGTGGGCGAGGAACTCGAGCGACTGCCCGAGCAACACCGCGCGGCGATCGTCGTGTGCGATCTCGACGGGCTGAGCCGGGCGGACGCCGCGGACCGGCTCGGCTGCAGCGAAGGGACGCTATCGGCCCGCCTGAGCCGGGGCCGGAAACAACTGGCGAGCCGACTGAAGCAACGCGGCATCGCGACCCCCGCGCTCGGGTGTGGGGCGCTGCTGGCCGCGGTGTCGCCGGCCTCGGCCGGTCTGACTTCGGCCACGGTCGGTTTGGCGAACGCGGTAATGATTCTGGGGATCGGGAATCGGGCCGTCTCCGCTCCGGTGGCGGCCCTCGTAACGGCCACGACGAGGGACCTGGCGATGCGATTCACGACGAAACTCCTGGCGGTCACCGTGCTGACGGCCGCACTGGTCGGAGGCGGTTGGTTCGGTTGGTCGAACCCGCAAGAGCCGACCGCGAGCGCCGCCCCGGTGCCGCTGGTCAAAGACGAAACCAAGGTCGAACTCCCCGGCTCGGCTTACAACCTCCTGCGCGAACGCAAAGTTCTGCGCGAATTGAAGTGTACGGCCGAGCAGCGCATGCAGATCGAAGACGCCCTCGATGCCTTGGCCGAGGCGCGGCCGCGGATCGCCGTCGATCTCGCCCCCATCGCCAACACTCCCAACGACATCAGGCCCGCGCTCGAGCTGCACCTCGCCAAGCTCACGCACGCGGCCGAGAGCGAATCGACCGCAGTCGGGGCCAAATACCTGACCCGGCCGCAACTCGTGCGCCTGGGGCAAATCGGCCTTCAAACCGGGGGCGTGATGTCCTTCGCGAACGATCGAGTCGCGGACGAATTGAAGTTCACCGACGAGCAGCGGAAGGGTGTCCGCCGCGCCATCGACGATGCGATCACCCCGCCGCCGGGCATCCCGCCATTCGTGGCGCCGCCGCCCAAAAAGATCGCGGCGGCCCTCGAGGCGGTGATGGCGCTGCTGACCAAAGAGCAAACGGCGACGTGGAACGCGATGACCGGCGCGAAGATCGGCTTCCAGTTGCCGCCGGTCAATCCGCGGGATCGATTGAATCTGTTCACCGACGAATTGATGGCGACTCCGCCGAAGGCCGCGCCGGTTGCCGTCCCGGCGCAACCTGTCCCGGCGGAACCCGCCGTCCCCAAGAAGGACTGAGAATGATCGGAGCGGAAGTCCGGCGACTTCCGCTGCGAAGAGCATGGACCCGGCTTCACTTCGCGGCGTTCGCCTTCTCGAAGTATTCGCTCGCCTTCTTCGGGTTGAGCGCCAGCGATCCCGGCTTCCAGTCGGCGGGGCAGACTTCGCCGTGCTTCTCGAAATGCTGGAGCGCATCGACCAGACGCAGGACTTCGTCCACGCTGCGGCCGAGGGACAGATCGTTGATCGTGATGTGCCGGACGATGCCGCCCTTGTCGATGAGGAAGAGGCCCCGGAGGGCGACGCCGACGCTCTCGATGAGGACGCCGTAATCGGTGGCGATCTTCTTCGTGAGGTCTTCCATGAGCGGATACTTCAGCTCGCCGAGGCCGCCCTTGGTGCGCGGCGTTTCGATCCAAGCTTTGTGGCTGAAGCGGCTGTCGGTGCTGACGCCGATGACCTGGACGCCGCGCTTCTGGAACTCGTCGACGCGGTCGCTGAAGGCGATGATCTCGGTCGGGCAGACGAACGTGAAGTCGAGCGGGTAGAAGAAGAGGACGACGTACTTGCCGCTGAAGTCGGCGAGGCTGATGGTCTTGAACTCGCCGGCGACAACGGCCTGGGCGGTGAACGCGGGCGCTTCCTTCTGAACGTGGACGGCCATCGGTGCGATACTCCTGGTGCGGGAAAGCGGATCGGACGGCCGGAGGGGCCGTCCGATCAATCTAGTCCCGATTCGGCCACCGGGAAGCGGCAGCACTTGTCGCTCCGACGCGTCGGGGAGGAAGCGATACTGCCTCGCCGGCGCGTCGGACCAGCGTTTGAGTTTCGCGGACCGTCGATAGCCGGACGCGCAGGGGACGGTCGCGTTCGGATAGACGGGGCGTCATGGAGACCGGTTCGGACACCGTCGCTCGCGCGTCCGGCCAACGGGACTCGCGCTGCGCAATCGAATCGACTCAACTCAACTCCGGATTCCCGGCTCACGGCAGCGGGATGTTCTTGAAGGCGAACGGGATCTCCCGCTCCGTGCCGATCCAATCGAGAATCTTGATCCGCGTGAAGTCGCTCACTTTCGCACCGTCGGCGCCGCGCAGGCGCAGAGTCCAGCGCGAAGTCGCGGCTCCATCGCCACCGGGACCCGGAGGAGGGAGAAGTCCCGGCTGAGGCACTTCGGATGATGCCTCCGGACGGAGGGCGATGAAGGTGATGTCGGCACGCCGACCCTGCTCGGTCTCGATGACGACCCGTTCGGAAATCCCACCCCCTTCGAGCATCTCGGTCGAGTCCTTGCGGTTCGGCACCAGCGCGATACCGACCTCGAGAACGGAGTCCGACTCCGAGAGCGTCACGGATTCGATGGTCAGTGTGAAAAGTTCGCCTTTGACCGTCCGCTTCGCCGCTTTCTGCAACTTCGCGACCTCGATGTCGATGCGCACGTCTTTCACCAGGACGATTTTCGCAATGCCCTGCAAGTCGGCGATCTCGGTGGCGGTGCGATCTCGGCGGGCCAAATCGAGCGAGAAGCTCGCGGCGTGCATCAGCGAATGATCGTCCCGGCGCCTGCTCTCTGTGTACTCCCAGACATCGCGCGCCTCAGTCGTGTCCAGCAGCGAGTTGCCGAGGTTATCGGTGGCCCGGAGCAGTTTGAGACTCGAAAGCCCGAGCAGGGTGATCTTCGGTTCCGCATCCAAGCGGACTTTCACGGTGTAGCCTTCATCCCAAACTCGAATGGGGCCGGACTTCGTCCGCTTGAGGAGCGTGGAACTGCTCTGGCCGATTTCTTCGGCCGTGAACCGGAACGGACCCGCCATATGCACGAACGGCGTGACCGACTCGCGATCCTTATGCACCGCGAAACCGCTCCGGTCCGCGATCACTTCGATGCCCGTCTGCGCGTTGAGCGATTTCAGCACCTCCCAGAGGGGCTTGTCTTTGGCGTCGATCGAAAGGCGACCCTTCGCCGCGTCCCCCTCCGGCATCGCGAAGCGATACCCCGAGACCCGCGACAGTTCCAGGAACACTTCCTTGGGACTGGCGCCGTCGAGCGAGAGTGTGACGAGCGTGGGATCGAGCAGGCGCTTCACACCGATCGCGCCGATGATTCTCTCCAGCCGCTGCGCGCTCTCGGGGTCGGAAGTTTTGGCGAGTGCCGCCTTCAATTCCGGCAGGGCCTTCACTCCGAGCGACATCAATTGCCGCGTCGCGGTTTCCCGGTCGCGGTAGTCGGCGGCCCTGAGGGAAGCGATCAACTGCTCGGAGGGCGGAAGCGGCTCGGCCTGAGTGAGTCTGTTGGTGCGCCCGAAGCCGTCGGAGACTTCGCTGATCACATCGGCGGTTTGCGTGGGAGCGGGCCGCACCGCCACGAGCAGCACGGCGATTCCGGCCAGCAGGGCCGCGAGGGATCGCTTCATCGGGATGTCCGCTGGGGTCGGAAGATGGAATTGCGACTGTAGCAGCCTCCGAGCCGA
>JAYVTJ010000262.1:0-2440 GCA_043774415.1 Fimbriiglobus sp.
AACGACATGAACAACAAGACACCGCAGAGCTTCGCCGACATCGACAAGGCGGGCATGATGCTGTCGCCGGACGCGGCCGCCGCCGTGAAGAGCGGGCAGATCACGGTGGTGTGGGGCTTCCTCATGAACAAATCGCGCGACAAGATCGTGGCGTACCGCGCGACCACCGGCAACCAGATGATCATGCTAATGGGCGATGGGTCCGTGCAGACTTACCCCCAAGCCACTTTTGCGGGCATGACGCAAGCAGTCCCCGGCAAGCCGGGCGAGAAAGACGAATTCGAGGATCTGAAACCCAACGGGGCACCCCGATGATGCGCATCGTCTGCATCGCGATCTTCGCCATCGCCGCGACCGGTTGCCCCAAGGCGCCGAAGGTCACCGTGGCCACGCAGCAACCCGTGGACGACCGCAATACGAACTACAAACCCGGTGCGGGAGCAATTGTCAACTCGGCCCGCGCCGGCAAGCGCGTCGCGGCGCTGAACGATTTCGATCAATTGAAGACGTTCATCTTCGCCTACGAACTCGAGAACAACCGGATGCCGACGCCCGAGCAACTCCGGGTCGAACTCAAGGATGCCGCGAACATTCAGAAGCTCATCGACGAAGGCGCGATCATCCTGTCGAAGCCGATGATCAAGGGCGGCCTCTGGGCTTACGAAGTCGATGCGGACAAGGCCGGCGGCATCGTCATCTCGGCCGGGAATGTGAGCCGGGCGAGTGCGGACGAACTGAAAGCCCTGCTCGGACAAAAGTGATTCCCACGGACTTCGCGAAATGCCCACGGTTTATGTGAACGACAGGCCGGTCGAGATCGGCGCCGAGAAGCTCAACTGCGTGCAGGTCGCGGAGCGCGCCGGCGTGCATGTGCCCCACTACTGCTATCACCCCGCGCTGAGCATCGTCGCATCCTGCCGGATGTGCCTCGTCGAAGTCGGCGACCTCAAAGACGGCAAAGTGACGATGCAGCCGAAGGTCACCCCCGGCTGCCAGACGCCCGTGAAGGACGGCACCGTCATCGTTACCGGCGACTATGCGAAGCGCGATGCGGCGGCGAAGGCACTACCGTACGACCCGGCGTACAAGCCCGGTGAGAAAACGCAGAAAGCCCAAGCCGACACGCTCGAAGGGCTGCTGCTGAACCACCCGCTCGATTGCCCCGTGTGCGACAAGGCCGGGGAGTGCAAGCTCCAGGATTACAGTTACGAGTACGGCCACGGCGAGAGCCGGATGGTCGATGCGAAGAACGTCCCGCCGAACAAGCCCGACCTCAGCAGCAAGATCACGCTGTTCACGGATCGCTGCATCCTCTGCACGCGCTGCGTCCGCTTCACGCGGGAGATTTCGGGAACCGCCGAGTTGCAAGTCGTCGGTCGCGGACACCACGAGGAAATCGACGTCTTCCCCGGCTTCCCGCTCGAAAACAAGCTTTCCGGCAACGTCGTCGATCTCTGCCCCGTCGGCGCCCTCGGCAGCAAAGATTTCCTCTACACGCAGCGCGTCTGGTACCTCAAGTCGACCGACGGCGTTTGCAACCGCTGCAGCACGGGTTGCAGCACCCACACCGACGCGAATAAGGACATCGTCTACCGGCTCCGCGCCCGCGAGAACCCGCAGGCGCAGGGGTATTTCATGTGCGACGAGGGCCGGTGGGGCTACCACTACGCGAACTCGCCCGAGCGCATCGTGAAACCGATGAGCCGGGTCGATGACGCGCTGGTGCCGACCGACTGGCTGAACTTGGCGAAACTGAGGGAGACCTTCGCACTTGCCGCGAAGCGGGCCGTCGCCGTGCTCTCTCCTTTCCTCACGGTAGAAGAAGCGTATCGCTTGGCCTCAGCGTTCAAGTCGATCGACCGCGACATCCGATTGGTGCTTGGGCCGGTCCCCGTCGTCGGCGAAGATGACCACTATCCTAAGGATGTGAAGGGCAACGCCGTCGCGCCGGCGAAGTTCACGATCCGCGCCGAGAAGTGCCCGAACCGACGGGGCGTGGAGTCGGTCCTCCGCAAGTTCCAAGGCGAAGTGATCGCGTTCGCCGGTGCGGTGAATCTCTCTGCCGATGCGATGTGGTTCGCCGGCGGTTACCCCGACCCGGGCGCAGTCGATGCCGCGATCCCCGAGAGTTGGATCGGCCCGAAGCTGCTCGTCGTGCAAGATCTTTTCCATTCCAAGCTGACCCGCGCGGCGACAACAGTGCTTCCGGCCACGACGGTCTTCGAGAAGTCCGGCACGTTCGTGAATCACGCGGGCTATGCACAGTCGTTCGACCGGGCCGTGAAAGCGCCGGCCGAGGTACGGAGCGAACTTCAAATGGCTTACGACCTCGCCGGCAAGAAGGGTCTAGCGACGGTCGCAGCCGTGCGCAAGGATTTGGCGACGGAGATGCCGCAGTACCAGTCGCTGGCGCTGATCGCGGCACCCCGGATGAACGGGC
>JAYVTJ010000263.1:0-4209 GCA_043774415.1 Fimbriiglobus sp.
CGTCCCGAGTCTGACCGCCGCGCTGAAGGACGGAGACGATTCCGTGCTCAGGGCCGCGGGCTACACGCTGACCAAATTCGATATGCTCGCCGCGCCGGCCATCCCGCCCCTAAAAGAAGCGCAGACGCGGGCCAAGGGCTTCGCGGAACTGGCGATCTCGTCCGCGCTGGGTGCGGCGAGCGGCAATTCGATTCGACTCCACCTCGATCGGATCGCCGACGCCAAATCGCCGCTGAAGACGCGGGTCAAAGCCGTGCGGGATCTCGGCTGGGCCAAAGCCGACGACGGCGAGCATCACGATGCCCTGATCGCCCTGTGCAAGGACCGCGAGCCCGCGATCCGGGCGACGGCGGTGGAAATGCTGAGGATCACGGGCTGCAAGAAAAAGGCGGCGATCCCCGCGCTGCTCGATCTACTCGGCGACGAGGAGTTGGCGGAAGCTTCCGCCGCGGAGAACCACTCGGCCGATGCGGTCACGCAGGCGCTCGCCGCGTTCGGCGGTGCCGGGCTTGGCCGGGGTCCTAGATGATGGCGGGAAGAAGTCGATCGTCCGCGCCCGCGCCGCGAGAGCGCTCGCCACCATCGGCATCGGGGCGCGATCCGTTCTGCCGGCGCTCGAGACCGCAATCGGCGACCGGTACCTGATCGTCGCACTCGAGTCGGCTTGCGCCTATGTCCGCGCCGGCGGCGATCCGGCAAAAGCCCTGCCGATACTGAAAGCCGGTCTGAAGCACGATGCGGACGCCGTGGTGGGATACACCATCCGCACGGTCGAGCGCATCGGGCTTCCCGCCCGCGAACGCGTCCCGCTGCTCCGGCCGCTGCTGAAGCACGAGCACGAGGATGCGGAGATGCGCATCGCGGTCGCGATCGCCATCTGCAAGATGGGGCCGGCTGCGAAGCCCGCCGTGCCCGCGCTCGCCGAACTCCTCAAAAGCGGGGACGGCCGCGAACAGTATCAGATCGCCCGAGCGCGCTCGAAGAACTGGGCCCCGATGCCGGGGCCGCCGTCCCCGCGCTCATCGAACGCCTGAAAGACCTCTCCAATTCGAGTCCTAATCCGGTCCTGGTGACGCTCGGCAATATCGGCCCCGGCGCCGAGAGCGCGGTCCCGGCACTGGTGGCGATGCTGAAGGACGAGCGCTCCTTCCACCGCAAAGACATCGTGACGGCCCTCGGCAAGATCGGGCCGAAGGCCAAAGCGGCGGTGCCCAAGCTGATCGCGGAATTGGGCAACCGGAGCGAGTACAACCGCGCCGAAGCGGCCCGCGCCCTCGGCGGGATCGGACCGGATGCGCGCGGGGCGGTCGCCGCGCTGGAGAAGCTTCTGGAGGACGAGAAAAAGTCCGTGCGCGTCTGGGCCGCATATGCGCTCGCGCGGATCGCGGGCGACGCTAAGTTCCGGGTTGCCATCATCGTAGACCTCTGGAAAAATGAGAAAGGCGGCGACGACACCTTCTTTGCGAATTCCGCGGCCTTCGACGCCGCCCAAGCCCTCAATCTTCTCGGGGCGGACGCCCGCCCCGCCCTCGACCATCTGATCGCGGCGCTCGCCGGCGAAAAGACGTCCGCCGGCACGGCGAAGTACGCCGCGCGGGCCTTGGGCCACTTCCCTACCGAGGCCGGCACCATCGTCCCCGCTCTGGTCGCCGTCCTCAAGCGACCGGGCGAAGCGGAGCGACCGTTGACGAATCTCGAATTCGTCAACGAAGCGCTCGGGTCGATGGGTCCGAAAGCGAGCACGGCGGTTCCGGAATTGAAGAAGCTGCTCGACGGCGAGAGTGCGATCGCGGAGGGCGCGTCGGAAGCGCTGGCGCTGATCGAAGGGAAATGAATCGGGAGATGCAGCGTCCGATACGGAGCGAAGGCGTGCACGAGCACGGACTCTGCTCCAAGGCTGCGGTTCACAATCCTTTTACAAGTCGAGACCCGGTAGCTGAATGCACTCGCCGACAAGTTCAACGCCGGAATGTAAGGGATCTCCGATATCGAACCGAGTCGTCTGCGATGCGATCCCGAGCCGGGATCAATCCGGATCGTCGTCATCGTACGGCAGCTCTTTCCCTTCGATCCGGGCGATCGCGAACTCGGCCGCCCTCGAGACATTCGATTCGCGACCCTTCGCGAGTTCTTTCAATTTCGGTATTGCGGCAACGGCGTCGGCTTTGAGGTGGCCGAGCGCGACGATCGCCCCCTGCCGTAGGGCGGGCCGATCAAGCGCTTCTACCAACCTGGGCACGACTCCTTTCGCCGCAGTGCCGATCTGCCCGATGGCGTAGGCGGCCGCGTACTGGGTCTCCGAGTGGCCGAGCGCTTCGATCAACTCCGGCATAGCCGCGGCGGCCGGTGCGCCGATCTCCCCCAACGACCCCGCCGCGGAATTGCGCACTTCGACTTCTTTCGACTTGAGCGCGTCGCTCAAACTCGGAACACCGGCTTTGCCCTCGACGCCGAGTCGGCCGAGGGCAGCCGCGGCCGCCGAGCGAATGCTCGGTTCCCGATCCTTCATGGCCGCGATCAAATCGGCGGCCACGGCGGCGGTTTTCCATTGCCCGAGCGCAGAGATGGCGGCCACTCGAAACTCCGGATCCGCATCGAGCGTCGCCTTCCTCAGCGCGGACAATGCGACCTCGGAATCGAGCCGGCCGAGTTCCCCAATTATCCGGCAGGCATTCACCGGGTCGTCGCCGCGCGCGATTTTCGCGACCGTTGCAGCGAGAAGGCGCTTCGGTTCTTCGCCGCCGATCTTGCCGAGCGCGGCGGCGGCAGAATCCGAGTTCGGATCGCGCCCGAGCATTCGGATCAAATGAGGAATGGCCGGCGCCGCGGCGGGGCCGATGTCGCCCAAGACGCGGGCGGCCATGTGCCGATCCCGCGTCCGCAGCAGCCGGACGAGGGTTTCGACTGCGGCTTCGGCGTTCGGCCCGGCGTGCGCGAGCGAATTCAGCACGAGGTAGCGCATCGGCTGCGAATCGAGGGCCCGGATCAAATCCGGCACGGCGGAGCGGTCCAGCGTCTTGTACCGATCGAGAGCGTAGAGCGCCTGGGGCCGCTGATCGCCATCTCCGCGAATACCCTCGAGGAGCACCGGCACGGCGATGGCCTTCGGATCGATGTTCGCGATGGCGATGGCCGCGCCGAGCGCCAGTGTGCGGTCCGCGCTTTCCAAGAGCGGTGTCAGATGGGGAATGGCGTCCGCCGCCCGGGGGCCGAACAATTGGAGAACCCCGGTCACATCGGCGCGGGAATAGGTCGGGTCGGCCAGCGCCTCGATCAACAGCGGCACCGCGACCTTGGAGGCGAACCCGCGGAACGCATACCGCACCTCGATCCGGATCTTCGGATCCCGGTCCGCTTTCAGTTGTGAGACCATCGCAGCCATCACCGCGGGAGAATCGGCCCCGACGCTGCGCAGGACTCGGATGGCGCGAGTCCGCAGAGTTTCGTCCGGCCCGCTCAACCAGACGAGGGCGCGGTCGATCGCCGCGGCGCCGTCCGAGCCGAGCCGGCCCAGCGCGGCGGAAATCTCGTACGTCAGCGGGTCTCCGCCGTTATCGCCATCTTCCTTTTCGAGGGCATCCATGAGCAGGCCGATGCACCCCGCTTTCGGATTGTGGCGGAGCAGGATCATCGCGGCCCGCGCCCGGATTTGGATATTCTCTTCCTTGAGATACTTTTCGAATCGGGGCGCGATGTCGCGGGTTTCGGCGCCCATCCGGACCAGGAGGCCGAGCGCCGCGAGGCGCAATTCATCCGGTTCCCCGCGCTTCTCGAAAAGGGCCATCAGCGGGATGACCGCGGGTTCTCCGATCGCCACGAGCGCCGCACCCGGGCCGTAGCGTTCGGTTTTCTCCGCCGCAGCGAAGGCGTCGATCAAACCGGGCACGGCGATTTCCCGGTGGTCATCGAGCCGGGTGAGGGCGGCGGTCGCCGCGCTCCGCGTTTCGGGATCTTTCAGGAGGTCGACCAACTCCTCGACGGTTTTCACGTCCCGCTCGAGCCAGCTCAGCGCGAGCCCGGCCGCTTGGCGGACCTCTTTGAACTGGCGGATGGCATCGAGGAGCGGAGCGACCGCCGCCGGGGATTTCGTCATTCCCAAGGCGCGGGCGCAGGCCTGGGCGATCTCGGGATCCTTCGATGTGAGTCCATTCGCCAGCGGCTTCACGAGTGCCGCGTCTTCGGGGGAAATCCAAGATAGCGCGAGCGCGG